>NZ_LZMO01000114.1:0-538 GCF_001665715.1 Gordonia sp. 852002-10350_SCH5691597 | reverse complement strand
GTTTAAGAGACAGCGGTCACGAAACTCGAATCCCCCTTGCCGCGAACGTGTTTCCACTTGTGCTCGTCGACCTGACACCGATCGTGGACGGTACCGGGCCGGCACGTTTGTTGGACATGGTCGCCGGCCGTTCCAAGGCGGCGTTGAAGGATTGGCTGACCGCACGCGATCCTGCGTTTCGTGACCGGATCAAGGTGGTGACGATGGACGGCTTCTCCGGGTATCGCACCGCGACCGCTGAAACCCTGGACAAGGCGCGTGCGGTGATGGATCCGTTTCATGTGGTGCACTTGGCCGCCGACAAACTCACCGTGTGTCGTCAACGCGTGCAACAGGATACGTGCGGACACCGCGGCCGCACCGGGGACCCGCTCTACGGAATCCGCCGCCCCCTGCTCACCCGAATCGGCTTGTTGACCGACAAGCAGAAGACCCGCATCACCAACGGCCTCGAAGCGCGTGAGGAACATCTGGCGGTCGCGGTCACCTACGCCGTCTATCAGGACCTGATCGACGCCTACGACCAGCCGCACAAGCG
>NZ_LZMO01000113.1:0-48612 GCF_001665715.1 Gordonia sp. 852002-10350_SCH5691597 | reverse complement strand
GGGCATTCCCGGAGGACCGATGGACTGCTGGAGCGACCTCTCCGGCCCCGCGGAGCATCTCGAGAGAGCAAAGTGGGTCGTCGACACCTTCGTCCCGTGGGAGTCCGAGCGCACCGCGAACATCGAACTGACCGACCCCAACGGCGTTCTCGCCGGCCGCTTCCCGCCCACGGTGCGCCATCCTGTCGCCACCCTGCCCTCGGGTGCACCGGTACTGGGAATGGCCGACGTCGTCGTGCTCAACGATCCCCTCACCGGTCAGGGCAGCAACAACGCGAGCAAGTGTTCGTCGTCGTATCTGGCCAGCATCCTCGAACACGGTGACGCACCCTTCGACACCTCCTTCATGCAGTCGACATTCGAAAAGTATTGGGACTACGCCAAATATCCTACCGCGTGGACCAATGCGCTGCTCTCGCCACCGCCCGAGCACGTGCTGGCGCTGCTGGGCGGTGCCGTCGACGAGCCCCGCATCGCCCGCCGCTTCGCCAACGGCTTCGACGATCCGCGCGACTTCTTCCACTGGTTCATGGACCCCTCGCTCGCGGCGACGGAGTACCTGCAACCGGTTGCGTCATGAGTCGCCGTGTGGCCGTCGTCGGCGCGGGTCAATCGGGCGCGCTACTCGCACTCGCCCTGCGGCGCGACGGATACGATGTCACGCTTGCCACCGACCGCACCGCCGACCAGGTCCGGCACGGTCCGGTGTTGTCGAGCCAGTGCATGTTCGCCTCAGCGCTCGCCGTCGAGAGCGATCTCGGGCTGACCCACTGGCGGGGCGAGGTGCCGGTGATCGACACGATGTCGATCACCGTGTGCCCGCCGGGGAACACCCACCTGGCAGATCAGAACACGCTGAGACTTCTCGGCGCACTCGACGACCCTGCCGCCTCGGTCGACCAACGCCTCAAATGCGCGCTGTGGATGGACGAGTTCGTCGAGCTCGGCGGACGACTCGAGGTCTGCGAGGTCGACGCCGCGCGGCTCACTGATCTGCAGTCAACACACGACCTGACAGTGGTCGCCACCGGAAAGGGTCAACTGGCCGAACTGTTCGCCGTCGATCACGGACGCACAGTCTTCGACACTCCACAGCGAGTGTCGACGATGGCCTACGTCACCGGGATGTCACCGAGTCCCGACGGGGCGGAGCTGACCATGACCGTCGTGCCGGGCGTCGGAGAGTGTCTGACGATGCCCGCACTCACCGACAGCGGTCAGTGCCACATCGTCCTGATCGAGGCCGTCGTCGGCGGACCACTCGATCCGGCGCACGGATCAGGTGACAGCACAGACCATCTCGCCTACGTCCACTCGGCACTGACCGGCCACTTCCCCGAGATCGCAGCCCGTGCGGAGAAGGTCGAGATCACCGATCCGCACGGTTCGTTGCGCGGCGCACTGACGCCGACGGTTCGTCGACCCGTCGCCTCACTCAGCTGCGGCGGGCGTGTCCTCGGCATGGCCGATGTCGTGGTCCTCAACGATCCGATCACCGGGCAGGGCAGTAACAACGCGGTGCAATCGGCCCACATCTACCATCAGGCGATCGTCGCACGCGGCGAGCGCGCGTTCGACGAGGCGTGGATGCACCGGACATTCGAAAAGTATTGGCGCGGTTGGGGACAATGGTCGGTCGCCTGGACCAACAGCATGCTGTCCGGCATGCCGGCCCACGTCGAGAAGGTGTTTGCCGAGGCAACCGCGCTGCCCGCCGTGGCCACCGCGATCGTGCGTGCGTTCGACGATCCGCGCACCGCTGCGGACTGGTGGTTTCACCCAGACGATGCCACACGTCTTCTCGATTCGGCCCGCCGAGACGCCCAGTCGGTGGTCGACCGTCGCGAACTGCGGCGTGCGCTGGGACATTACGCCACCGGGGTCACGGTGATCACGGCAACGACACCTGAGGGCCGCAAGGTGGGGATCACAGCCAACTCGTTCACATCCGTGTCGCTCGATCCACCACTGGTCTCGTTCTGTCCCGCGCGCACGGCGCCGAGCCTGCCGGACTTCCATGCGGCAGGACGATTCGCGGTGAACATCCTCGCCGCCGACCAACATGACCTGTCTCGCCAGTTCGCCACCCCCTCACCCGACAAGTTCGCTGGCGTCGAACACAGTCTCAGCGAGCACGGCACTCCATTGCTCGACCGCGTCGTCGCCCGATTCGAATGCCGCACCGTGCAACATGTCGATGCCGGCGACCACGTGATCGTCCTCGGCGAGGTAGAGGATTTCAGCGCGTGCGGTGGCGAACCGCTGGTATTTCATTCCGGCGGTTATCGACTCGTCACCACCCATCCCGACTACTCGTGAGGGCGACACCTCGTCGCCGAACGAGGGACGTTACGACGCCGTAAAACGTTCTCTATCGCTATTGCGACGATGGTCAAATAACCGCAATATAGACGCATGCCCGACACCCCCGGAGAACGACCATGACAACAGCCACCCCGTTCTGGAATCCCAAAACCGAACTGCTCCAACGTGATCAGCTCAACGCCCTGAAACTGACAAAGCTACGACGACTCACCGAATGGGCCCAGGCTCGCAGCCCCTATTATCGTCGCTCGTTCGCCGCAGCGGGGTTCAGCCCGGAGCAACTGCAGACGCTGGCCGACATCGAACGCATCCCCTTCCTCACCCGCGAGGACTGGATGCGCAGCCAGGAGAAGTTCCCGCCGTACGGCGAGCTTCCCGTCACCGACCACGTCGGAGCGATCCGCATGCACACCACGAGCGGCACGAGCGGAAAGACCCCACTGCGGGCACTCGACAGCCGCAAGGACTGGGCGTGGTCGGCCGAAATGTGGTGCTACGCACTATGGGGAGCAGGTGTCCGCCCGTCCGACATCGGCTATGTGGCGTTCGGCTACGGCTCGTTCATCGGCTTCTGGGGTCTGCACAACGGGCTGGAGAAGATCGGTGCGCTCACCATTCCCGGCGGGGCGCAGAACACCACCCAGCGGGTCCGGCAGATCATCGACTTCGGCGCAACGGTCGTCGCCTCGACACCGACCTACGCGCTTCGGCTCGCCCAGGAGGCGAACGAACTCGGGATCGATCTACCCAACAGCTCCGTCCACACGGTGATCCTCTCCGGAGAGCCGGCAGGATCGATCCCCGAGACCAAGTCGCTTATCGAAAAACAATGGGGCGCGAAGTGTTTCGACACCGCGGGGATGACGGAGATCTCCACCATCTTCATGTTCGAACCGGCGGAGCAACCCGGTGGGTGCCACATCATCGAAGACCACTTCATCGAGGAGGTCATCGATCCCGAGACGGGAGCACCGCTACCCTACGGCGAACGCGGAGAACGTGTCTGCACGTCGTTCGGACGCTCGGCGATCCCGCTGATCCGGTATCGCACCGCCGACATGGTAGTCAAGGTGCCACACACCGCGACCTCGAGTGGTCGTACGTGGGATCTGTACCAGGGCGGCATCCTCGGTCGGGTCGACGACATGAAACTCGTTCGGGGCACCAACGTCTACGCCCGTGCAGTGGAATCGATTGTGCGCTCGTTCGACGAGATCGACGAGTTCCAGATCCGCATCGAGCGACAGGGTATCCGTGACGAGATCACTCTCGCAGCAGAACCCCACGGTCACGTCACCGACGACGTATGGTGCAGCGTTGCAGGCGAACTCGCGCGAGAGCTGGCCGACGCCCACGAAGGCCTGCGGTTCCGCATTCGTCGCGCCGACCCCGGCAGCCTGCCGCGTTTCGAGCTGAAGGCCAAGCGCCTCGTCGACACCCGCTGACCGACCCACATGAGAGGCATCATCACCATGTCCGCGACCACCGACCTAACCGTCACCAATCCCTCATCGATCACCGATCTGCTCGGTAGCACGTTGACTCCCGCCGAGGCGGCACTGCTCGACACCTATCGAGCACTCAAAGCCATTGCCGCACAGGATCTGCCACCAAGCACCGCAGCCAACGTGCGAGTAGCCCTGTCGGCACTGGGCATCGCACTGACCGATGCCGTGATCGACTTCGAGCACCTCACCGACCTCGGCTGCTGAAAGGATTCCGCGTGAAATACTCGATCATCGGCGGTGGTCCCGGTGGCCTCATGTCCGCCATACTGCTCAAGCGCGACAACCCCGCCCACGAGATCACCGTCTACGAGCGCAACGCCGAGGACGACACCTTCGGCTTCGGCGTCGTCTTCTCCGACGACACACTGGGCAACCTCCGCGACGCGGATCCCGTTCTATTGGAACGGATGAGTGAGCACTATCGGCATTGGTCGCCCATCGACGTCGACTACCTCGGTCATCTCGACCGATCCGACGGGCACTCGTTCGCCGCCATGGCACGCAAGAACCTACTGCTGCTTCTGACAGCACGTGCGCGTGAGCTCGACGTCGACCTCCGGCACCGCACCGCCGCGCCGCCGTTGGCGGACCTGCAGGCTGATTCTGACGTCGTGATCGCCTCCGACGGCGTGCGTTCGGCCACTCGGGCCGCTCTGGTCGACGTGCTCGGGTCGAGCCTCGACGTTCGCCCGTCGAAGTACGTGTGGTTCGCGACCACACGCCCGGTTGACTGCTTCCGCTTCGTCTTCCGCGAGACAGAGCACGGATTATTCTGGGCCCACATCTATCCGTTCGATGAGCACACCTCGACCTTCATCGTCGAGTGTTCACCGCAGACGTGGCACAACGCGGGTCTCGACGCCTACGCCGCACAGCCCCGCAAGCCCGGGCAGAACGACGAGGCGTCGCTCAAATTCTGCACAGAGGTCTTCGCCGACTATCTCGACGGACATCCGTTGTTGGGCAACAACTCCGGATGGCTGAACTTCACCGTTGTGCGCAACAATCGGTGGCACAGCGCCAATACTGTGCTGATCGGCGATGCCGCCCACACCGCGCACTTCTCGATCGGCTCGGGCACGAAGATGGCTCTCGAGGATGCCATTGCACTGACCACCGCACTCCGCGGTGTCGACGATCCCACGCAGGTGACCGCGGCATTCGAGCAGTACGAATCCGAGCGCAAGCCCGTCGCGGCGTCGTTGCAGAGGTCGGCGCAGACGTCGATGGAGTGGTTCGAGGGCATCGAGCGTTATCGCGACATCCCGGCCGAACAGTTCGTATTCCAACTCCTCACACGCAGCCAGCGGATCACCTACGACAACCTCAAGATGCGCGACGCCGAATTCGTCGGTCGGCTCGACGAGTGGTTCGCTCACTCGGACAACCACGCGGGTGGCGACGTCGACGCGGCGACACCGCCGATGTTCTATCCGTTCACGGTGCGCGGGATGAGCCTGGCCAACCGCATCGTCGTGTCACCGATGGCGCAGTACAGCGCGGTCGACGGCGTTCCCGGCGAGTGGCACCTCGTCCACCTCGGTTCCCGCGCGGTCGGCGGTGCCGGATTGGTGATCACCGAGATGACATCCCCGACACCCGAGGGCCGTATCACGCCCGGCTGCCCGGGACTGTGGAACGACGAGCAGATGCTGTCCTGGCGGCGCATCACCGACTTCGTCCACGCGAACTCGGCGTCGAAGATCGGCCTCCAGCTAGGCCATTCGGGACCGAAGGGTGCGACGAAGGTCATCTGGGAGGGGATCGACGACCCGTTGGAGGAGGGCGCCTGGGAGATCCTCGCCCCGTCGCCGCTTCCCTACCGCCCCGACAGTCAGGTGCCGACGGAGATGTCCGTCGACGACATCGGTGCGACGGTCGGGCACTACCGACACTCCGCGGAACTTGCCGTCGATGCTGGATTCGACCTTCTCGAACTGCATTTCGCACACGGATATCTGCTGTCGGCCTTTCTTTCGCCGCTCACCAACCAGCGCACCGACGAGTTCGGCGGGAGTATCGAGAATCGGGCACGCTTCGGCGCCATGATCCTCGACGCCGTCCGCGAGGTGTGGGGGGATCGTCCGGTCAGTGTGCGCATCAGTGCAACCGATTGGGTCGACGGCGGTATCACCGACGCCGACGTGCTCACGATGTCGAAGATCTTCGTCGACCACGGCGCCGATTTGATCGACGTCTCCACCGGCCAGACGTCGATCAAGGCCCAACCCGCCTACGGTCGGCTCTATCAGACGCCGTTCAGCGACCGCATCCGCAACGAGGTAGGTGTTCCCACGATCACCGTCGGCGCGGTGTCGTCGGTTGACGACGTGAACACCATCGTGCTCAGCGGTCGCGCCGACCTGTGTGCCATCGCGCGACCGCATCTCGTCGACCCGTACTGGACACTCAACGCAGCACTCGACCTCGGCCATCGACCGGTCCCACTGCCCCGCCAGTACGGCTCTGGACGGTCGGCGCGGCGTCGGGCACAGGTCCCGTGACGAGCACCGACATCGTCGCCGACACCCTCGGCTACCCCTCGGGTGCGCTCGCGGCGACGATGGGCATCACGGTCACCGAACTGCGAGCCGACCACAGCAGTGCGCACATGCGGGTGGCAGGTAACACACAGGTCACCGGTCGAGTACACGGCGGCGCGTATGCCGTGCTCGCCGAGACGCTCGCGTCCCTCTCTGCGAATGTGCATGCGGGCGAGGGGCGCGTCGCGCTCGGCATCGAACTGTCGGCGAGTCACGTCGGCGGAGCTGCGTCGGGCGATGTGCACGCCGAGTGCACCGCGGTGTCGCTGGGCGCCAGGATCACCGTTCATCAGGTGACTCTGACCGACGACGACGGCAGACTGTTGTCGACGGTGCGCGTCACAAACTATCTCTCCTCGTCATCGAAAGGCCGCCACCATGAACCCGACCAGCATCTCTGATTCGTCGACCACCACTGCCATCGGCGCGTTACTCGGCTCCCTGGCGTCAGGGGCCCTCGAGGTGGTCGACCTCACCACGAGGCTCAGCAGTTCGACACCCGCGCTGCGCCTACCCGAACCGTTTGCAAACCTGATCGACTTCAGCCTCGAGGAGGTCAGCGCCTACGACGAGCCGGGTCCGTTCTGGCGGCACAACAACATTCACACGGGCGAGCACATCGGTACGCACGTCGACGCCCCGATCCACTGGGTGACCGGACGTGACGGCGACGACGTCTCGCAGATCCCGGTGTCCCGATTGATCGGCGCTGCCGCAGTTCTCGACCTGCGCGACAAAGTCGCCGCCAACCCCGACTACCTGCTGACCGTCGCAGACATCGAGGACTGGGAGAACACACACGGCCCCCTGACCGCGGGCACCTGGTTGCTACTGCGTACGGGCTGGGAGACCCGAGGAGGTTCAGAGGCAGAATTCCTCAATGCCGACGAGACCGGTTCCCACACACCGGGAGTCGACGTCGAGTGTGCGCGGTGGCTGGCCACTGAGCGCCCGATCGCAGGCCTCGGCGTCGAGACCGTCGGTGTCGACGCGGGCCTCGCAGGCGGATTCGATCCCGCCTTCCCGGTCCACAACTTCTTCCTCGGCAACGACAAGTACGGACTCACCTCGCTGCGCAATCTCGGCGCGTTGCCCGCCACCGGAGCCATGATCGTGGTGTCACCACTGCCCATCGTCGGCGGAACAGGCAGCCCTGCAAGAGTTCTCGCGGTCGTCGACACGACACCTGGAGCAGGACGGTGAGCAGCCGAAGTGATGTGGTGGTTATCGGCTCGGGTATCAACGGGTTGGTCGCCGCAGCAGAACTCGCACTCTCCGGTAGATCCGTCACGATCGTCGAACGCAACCAGACGCTGGGCGGGTTCATCGATTCCGGGGAACGGACCGTCAAGGGCTTCACCCACGACACCTTCTCGTCGTGGCATCCGCTGTTCGTCTCCGGCGCGGCCTACGAAGTGCTCGGCGACGAGCTCGCCAAGCGCGGACTCCGCTACTGCAACAGCGAGCACGTCGTGACGGCCGGTGTCGGCTCGAACGGTGCTGTGTCACTTGCCTATCGCGACGCCTCCCAGACGGCTGCGGGCTTCGCGGAGGCGCAGGACAAGGACGCATACCTGACGATGCTCGGCGATCTCGACGGTCACGCGCCCGCGGTCTTCGGTGCCCTGGGGAGCGAACTCGATCCGCGCGGCGTCGGCGCGCTCGCCCTCACCACGCTTCGGTCACAACGCCTCTCAGGCGTCGAGAGCCTCGTCCGAGAGGCGCTGACGTCGGGACGCAGCTACCTGCACAGCAGGTTCCGTGGGCACGAAACCGACCAGCTGTGGTCGCCCTGGCTACTGCACGCGGGTCTGACACCCGATTCGGCGACCGGCGGAGTGATGCTGCCGGTGATGGCCGCGACGATGCACCAGTTCGGCCTGCCAGTGGTCGAGGGCGGCGCGCGTCATTTCATCGACGCGTTCCAGCGACTCTTCGACGACACCGGCGTCGCGGTGGTGACAGGATCCGCTGTCACCGAGATCGTGCTCGACGACGGTCGCGCGGTCGGCGTCCGCACCGCTCACGAGGAGTGTCTCGCCGACATCGCAGTGATCGCCGGTGTCACCCCGCAGGCGCTCTACACCGAATTGCTCCCCGCTTGCGCCGTGTCGGCAGCCACGACAGAGTCCGCGAGGCACTATCGATACGGCCGCGGTGCCATGCAGATCCATCTCGCGCTCGACCGGCCCGTCTCGTGGTCGGATGATCGCCTCGACGCGGTGCCGCTCATCCACGTCTCCGACGGAGCGGCGTCGATCGCCGTCGCGTGTGCCGAGGCCAGCGCAGGACTCCTGCCCCGACGCCCGACGGTCGTCGTCGGACAGCAGAGCCTCCTCGACCCGTCCCGTGCCCCGGAGGGCAAGGCGACTCTGTGGATTCAACTGCAGGAGGTGCCCTACGCACCTGTGGGCGACTCCGCCGGCGAGATCGACATCACCAACGGTTGGGCAGGCCCGGCGCGCGCGGCGTACGCCGACCGGGTCATCGACCAGATTGCACAGTCCGCACCGGGACTCGTCGAGACGATTGTCGCTCGCGACATCATCGCCCCCAGCGATCTCGAGGCCCACAACTGCAATGCGGTGGACGGCGACCCGTACGCGGGCAGCGCCGAGATCGACCAGAACCTCCGGTGGCGGCCGGCGACATCGAACGGACGCCACCGCACATGCATCGACGGACTCTGGCACATCGGCGCATCGACACACCCCGGCCCAGGACTCGGCGGCGGATCGGGCCACCTCAGCGCGCAGCAGATCATCTCCCGCGGCACACGCCGTAGTCTGACGAGGTTCTTCTCATGACCATCGACACCCCCATGCCGCATGCCAGCTCGGCTCCCGGCACAACCAGTTCTGCTGCAGTGCAGGCACTCTCACCACGGCGTTACGGCCCCACCGTCGCCGACGTCGTCGGGCACACACTGGCAGATCTCGGCGTCGGCCACTGCTTCGGCGTTGTCGGCAGCGGCAACTTCGTCATGACCAACGCGCTCCGCGCAGGCGGTGTCGGCTTCACCGCCGCCAGGCACGAGGGTGGCGCCGCGACGATGGCCGACGCCTACGCACGTATGTCGGGTCTGGTCGGTGTGGTGTCGGTACATCAGGGCTGCGGACTGACCAACGCGATCACCGGGATCGGCGAGTCGGCGAAGAGCCGGACCCCGATGCTGGTCCTCGCCGCGGACTCTCCCGCCGCTGCGCTGCGCTCCAACTTCCGCATCGACCAGGAAGCGCTCGTCCGTAGCGTCGGCGCCCTCAGCTTCCGCGTGCACTCTGCGGAGACTGCAGTCGCCGATGTGACCCGCGCCGTGCGCGCAGCAGTCACCGGTCGACGAACGGTGGTGCTCAATGTGGCCATCGACGTCGCGGCGGCGCCTGCCGAGGTGTCCGGTCCGATCTCCGCCGACATCGAGAAGGCACGTACCCGTCCCACGTCGGAGTCCGTCACCGATCTCGTCGAACTCCTGCGCCGCGCCGATCGTCCGGTGTTCGTGGCCGGCCGAGGCGCGCGTGACGCGGGACCGGTTCTCGCCGAACTGGCCTCTGCTGCAGGTGCTCTCGTCGCCACCTCGGCGGTGGCCAATGGGCTGTTCGTCGGCGACGACTTCGATCTCGGTATCTCCGGCGGCTTTTCGTCGCCGACGACCGCCGAACTCATCGCAGAGGCCGATCTCATCGTCGGGTGGGGATGCGCGCTCAATATGTGGACGATGCGCCACGGGCGTCTGATCGGCGACGGGGCCACAGTGGTGCAGGTCGACGACGATGCCGACGCACTGGGGGCGCACCGGCACATCGACCTCGGCATCCTCGGCGACTGTGCCCTCACTGCGGCAGACGTTCTCGACGAGATCGGCCCCGCCCCCACAGGCGGGCGAACCGGGTACCGCACGCCCGAGATCGCCGAACGGATCCGTACCTCGGCGCGCTGGCGTGATGTACCCCTGGCCACCTCCACCGCACACGAGCGGATCGATCCGCGAGAACTCACCCTCGCACTCGACGGCATCCTTCCGAACCAGCGCATCGTCGCGATCGACTCGGGCAATTTCATGGGCTACCCGTCGACGCACCTTTCGGTTCCCGACGAATTCGGTTTCTGCTTCACCCAGGCATTCCAGTCGATCGGACTCGGCCTGTACACGGCGATCGGCTCGGCCCTGGCACAGCCGGACCGGATGCCGGTACTCGGAACCGGCGACGGCGGATTCCTCATGTCGATCTCGGAGTTGGAAACCGCAGTGCGCCTACACCTTCCGCTGCTCGTGATTGTGTACAACGACTCCGCCTACGGCGCAGAAGTCCACCACTTCGGCGACGCCGACATGACGACCGTGACGTTCCCCGACGTCGACATCGCCGCCATCGCCCGCGGATACGGCGCGACCGGCGTGACCGTTCGCTCGATCGCCGATCTCGAGCCCGTCCGTGCGTGGGTCGCAGCAGTGACATCAGGTACGGCGAGCACGCCGCTGGTGATCGACGCCAAGATCGCCGACGACGGTGGCGCGTGGTGGTTGGCAGAGGCCTTCGCCGGACACTGACCCGCCCCGCGCGATCCATTCGCGACGAGCAGGCGGATAAATCGCGAGGTGCGAACATGACGGTATGGTGTGAATATGACGACCGTCGCCACACAGCGGAGCGCCAACCTCACCGCTCCGGCGCCCCGCCATCTGATCGTGACGCTGTTCGCGATGTATGCACGGCCAGAAAGCAATTGGTTGTCAGTCGCATCCGTCGTGCGGCTGATGGACGAACTCGGCGTCGACGGCCCCTCGGTACGCTCGTCGATCTCGCGACTCAAGCGCAAGGACATCCTGTCCAGCGTCCGCCACGACGGCCAGGCCGGCTATTCGCTGTCGCAACCTGTCCTCGACACCATCAACGACGGTGACGACCGCATCTTCGGACGCCGTCGCGGCGCACTCGACGACGGCTGGGTGATCGCGGTCTTCTCCATTCCCGAATCCGAACGCGACAAGCGCCACGCACTCCGCACAGCACTCACTCGACTCGGGTTCGGCATCGCCGCTCCAGGCGTATGGATCGCCCCGGCCGTCATCCGTGACGAGGTTCAGAAAATGTTGCGCCGCAACGGGATGCAACAGTATGTCAGTCTCTTCGACCACTGCGAACTCGCCGAGGACGCCGCGGCGAAGGTCTCGACGTGGTGGAACCTCGATGAGCTGTCAGCCCAATACGACGAGTTCCTCGGCGCGTACTCGTCACTGACTGCCGAGATCTCAAAGCAGACCACTCCACGCAAGGCATTCGCAGAGTACGTACCCATGTTGACCACATGGCGACGTCTCCCGTACCTCGACCCGGGCCTGCCACTCGAGTTGCTTCCCGATCGCTGGCCCGGCGTCGACGCCGCATCGCTCTTCAGCGAACTCGATGCAGCGCTACAGCCTCTGGCCCAAGAGTACGTACAGACCATCGTGCACCCAGACTGAGTGAACGAGACTGGGCAAATCAGTCTGGGCAAATCAGTCTGGGCAAATCAGTCTGGGGCCGAACACATCAGCTCACGCCGCGGCAATCCCCGCGATCTCGATCATCGCCTCGCGCTGCCATAACGCGGTGACGCCGATCCCCGCCATCGCCGGATACTCCTCGACACCGGTCATCTCGCGCCAGATCCGTCCGATCTCTTTGCCGTGCGCCTGATAGCCAGGGATGTCGGTGAGGTAGATGGTCACCGACAACAGTCCGGCCGCGCTCCCACCAGCGGCCTCAAGCGCGGTCAGGAAGTTCGCGAAGGCCTGCCGGAACTGCTCGACTATTCCTCCCTCGACGATCGTGCCGTCTGTTGTGAGAGCAGTCTGACCCGCGAGAAAAATCAGATCGCCGTGACGAGTTGCGTGCGAAAAGCCGGAGGGCTTGAGCAATTCAGTGGGATTCACAAACGAGACGGACATGGACTTCTCCTCAACTGGTGCGGACCGGACGTGATTGCTATATCGTAGTTGTCACGGGCGTCAATTGCACGCTATATGCACTCCAGGAGATCCTGTGACCCGAACAACCACTCCCTTCGGTACCGGTTATGACAGTCCCGGTCATGATCAGGGCGAAAGCGCACCCCTCACCCTCGCAACCCTGCGCACGCCGTCGGGAACCCGTTGCGGGGTACGCACCGGTGCCTCGTACTCCCTGACCGAGGCCGACGACGTCGGGACGCTGCTGGCCCATCCCGACCGGACCGCACTCGTCGAGGACGCGGCGGCACATCCCGAACAGACCATTCCCGTGCGCGACGCAGACTACGCACCGCTGGTCACGGCGCCAACGAAGATCCTGTGCTGTGGCCATAACTATCGCGGCCACATCGCCGAAATGGGCAGGCCTACACCGCAATACCCCACTCTCTTCACCAAGTTCGCCGACACCTTGATCGGCGCGAATGACGACATCACGCTTGATGCATCCGTCGCTGAAGGACTCGATTGGGAAGCCGAACTCGCCGTTGTCGTCGGCGCCCCGATCAGAAACGCCGACCGCGCTACCGCCCACGCAGCCATCGCCGGATACTCCGTCGCCAACGACATCTCGGTGCGGCCCTGGCAACGACACACCGGACAGTGGTTGCCAGGCAAGGCATTCGACGCGACCACACCACTGGGGCCGGTCCTGGTGACATCGGAAGGGTTCAATCCTGCCGACGGACACGACATCCGATGCACCCTCAACTCCACCGTCGAGCAGAAGTCCGACGTCGCCGACCTCGTCTTCGACGCCGCCGACCTGCTCGGCTACATCTCCACTTTCACCACGCTACGTCCGGGCGACGTTGTCCTGACCGGAACACCCGCAGGCGTCGGCGCAGCATCGTCTCCTCCCCGCTACCTGAGTCACGGTGACATCGTTGTCACCGAGATCGACGGACTCGGACGGTGCGAGAACCGCATCGTCATCGCCTCCACAACCGAAAGGTAACCCCGTGTCACCGACCGAACCACTCACCGCGACAACCGAATTTCCCTGCGGTACCGTTCCCGTCGTCACCAAGCAGGGCTCCGAGTTTCAGGCGACCGCGCAGTCGGGCGGAGCCGTCCGCGTCTCGGGCGTGAGTCCGCAACATACTCCCGCCACCAAGATCTGGTATGGCAAGGTCTCCAATGAGCCGGGATACCGTTCGCTCCCACATCATCACGGTGAGGCCGAGACCGGCGGCTACGTGTTGACCGGCCACGGTCGAATCTACTTCGGCGACAACTATTCCGACTACGTCGACATGTACGCGGGCGACTTCGTCTTCGTGCCGCCCTACATGCCGCACGTCGAAGCGAACATGAGCACCACAGACGAACTCGTCTGGCTGACCGCACGCACCCCGGACAACATCGTGATCAATCTCGATGACGTCGACGACTCGACACTGGAAGGGTATTCACGCGCATGAGCACCTCGACATTCGGTTTGCTCGACGCCTTCGACCTGCAGCCCGGCGCAGTCACCGACGACGGCACAAGGACTTTCACGGCACGGCACCAGGTGATTCCGTCGGCACGCGCCTACGGCGGCGAGGTCGTGGCGCAAGCGGTGACCGCGGTGTCGACGACTGTCGGCGCGGACAAGGCCATCCACTCGTTCCACGGATACTTCCTCCGTCCTGGCGACGTCAACGAACCGACCACCTGGACAGTCGATCTCACACGTGACGGTCGCGGGTTCTCCGCACGCGCCGTCACCGGAGTCCAGAAGGGCAAAGAGATCTTCACCGGACTCGCGTCGTTTCACACCGGCGCGTCATCGCTGTCACATCAGGAGCCGGCGCCCGAACTGCCCGACCCGCTCTCGCTACCCACCTCCGCCGACCTACTCGCGGGCTCCGACGTCCGTGATGCACACTACTGGTCGTACGAGCGGCACTTCGATATCCGGCATCATCCCGGCGCGGTCTACACCAGCGTGGCTGGGCCGCGCGTCCATCGACAGGTGGTGTGGCTCAAGGCGTTTCAAGCACTACCCGACGATCCGGCGGTTCATCGTCAAGCTCTGGCCTACCTGTGCGACTACACCCTGCTCGAGCCGGCGCTGCGCCACCACGGCTTCGCCTGGGCCGACGAGGGAGTGCAGACCGCGAGCCTCGACCACGCGATGTGGTGGCACAACGACGGTCGGGCCGACGAGTGGATAGCGTTGGTCCAGGAGGTTCCGATCAGCGGCCACGGCCGAGCACTGACACAGGGACGCATCTACTCGGCCGACGGACTTCTACTGGCAAGCGTCGTCCAGGAGGGCCTGCTCGTACTACCGCGCTGAGATGCGACCCGTCGTCGACCGGTCGCGGGCCGAGGATCGGTGTGCCCGTATCGCCGCTGCGGGGTCCCACGCCTCGCCCCGACCGCGCGTGATCGGATACCACGCCAACCCGACCAGCGCGGCGCTCAGATGGCCGATGTTGGTGAAACTGAGATCGGTGATCACCGGAACGCCGTAGTAGATGAGCACTCCCGCGAGGTAGATCCACCGCCACGGGCGAGCGATCCGATAGGTGAGTACCCCGACCACCCCGGCGAAGAAGTAGCTGACACCGACGTCCTGCACATGGATCATGTCGGCGCTGCGGACGCCCTCGCGGATGGCGAGCCCGAGCACACCCTGACTGACAAAGGTCGCCATGATGTGCGCCGACGCACCGACGAGTAGCCAGCGCCACGACCCCAGCCACCGCTCGGCCGGCACATGGAAGACGCAGAAGGCCACCGCCCACGGCAGCCAGAACGCGCCGTCGATCCAGAACAGGCTCGTCCACAGGACGTGGATGGGATCGTGCGTCAGGTGTTCGAGGTTGGTCGACCGGGCGCCGAGTACTCGGTCGAGGTCGGCAGGGCTCATCAGGTGCTGTGCGATGCTCGTCGCCAACAGCACCGCGAGCCACAGAAACGTCAGGGGTGCGCTGCGCAGGCAGGACACCACGTGGGCGGCCACACGTCGTGTCAGCCCCCGCGTCCTCACATCACCGGTTGCCTGCGTCATCGTGGTCAAGTGTGACGCACCGACGGTTACCGCGCCCGCGATCGACGCCTGCCGGTCATCCTCCGAGGAGACTCACAGCTCCGACAGCCACTCGACGACCAGGCGAGGTGCGACCGCGTCGCGTGCCCAACGGTTGTGTCCGAGGGGCGCCCCGATATGTCGATGGTCGACGGCGCCACGCGTGAACTTCGCGGTCAACGCGCCCATGACGGGCGGCGGTGCGTCGGAGTCGGCGCCGATCGTCACCGCCAACACCGGGATGTCGATCTCGCCGAAAGCGGCCTCGTAGTCGATGTCGGCACCGCGGGGACTGAATCGGCCATGCCTGTTCAGGTACGTCCAATCGCGGATGAGCACGCGGGACTGCCTGCCGTAGCCCTCGACGACCGTCCCCGGCCAGAAGCCGACGGCGTGCGAGATGCGGTACATCGCCAGCGGCCCCAGTGAGGCCCGCAGACCCGAGCCGCCGCGGTAGAGCTTGTGGAACGGCACACCGGAGGCGATCAGGATGAGTCCACTCAGTCGGTGACTGTCGTCGGTGCCGAGTCGTCGGCCGCCTTCGGCGGCGCGGTGAGCCTGCCGCGCGGCATACAGCGACGTGATGTGCCCGCCCATCGAGTGGCCTGCGAGGTACAGCGGGCCGTCGGGAACGTGTCGTCGGGCAACGGCGATGGCCGACGGCACGTCGTCGACAACCATCTCCTGCTGGCCGAACACGCTGGCGCGTGACGGGCGTGGCCTGCTTGCGCCCTGCCCCCGCAGGTCGGCGCACGCGACCGACACCCCGGCGGCGGAACAGCGGGTGGCGAACAGGTCGAAGTAGCTTGCCGGAGTTCCCAATCCGGGAAACAGGACGACCAGCGGGTTCGGGGCGGCCGAGTCGGCGACAAAGACCCGCAGCGGTGTGCGGGTGCCGTCTGTCAACACGATCTCGTCGACGACGTCGGGGGGCCGCTGCGGGATGGTGAAGTCGGCGCCCTCGGTGCAGAAATTCAACGCGGTCCGCCGGAGGCGAGCATTCAACGCGGTCCGCCGGAGGCGAGCATTCAACGCCTGCCGCCGAAGGCGAGACGCACCACGACGCCGAACACGAGGATGCCCGCGCCCACGAGCATCGAGATCACGCCGGTCCACTGCAACTCGTGCGAGATGGTGTCGATGACGACGTCGGCAACTGGTTTGGCGTTGTTCTCCGACGAAGCGATGTCGTTCTTCAGGTAGGTCCCGTAGAGATTCGCGCCCGCCCAGCACACCACACCCGCGATGACCGTCGCGATGCCCAGCCACGCGATCACGGTCCCGCGTCGCCTCGCCACAAGCAGCGCGATGACCGCAGCGATGATCCCGACGATCACCGACACCTTGGCGATCGTCGTGATCTGCTCCCCGGCTCGGTGATACGCGCCCGCGTGCAGGCCGGTGTCGCCGCTGGACACCGGGATGGTGATCGACGCGGAGACTGTGACACCGACGCGCGCGCTCGCGAGTACGCGGTTGACCATGGCCGTGATGTCGAGTTCCATCGGCGCATTGGGGTCCGACGCCTCGTCGAACAGCCACTGATGTTGCTGCTTGGCGACGTCGGCGAAGTCGGCGGGGAACTGCGAGCTGTTGGTGTAGGCGTTCGCGAGCGGCCGCACAACGGTGTCGGCTCCGGAAATCGACGTGCGCGAAGCGATCTGGTCGGTGATCTCACCCGCGAGATAGTCCTTGACCGCCTGGTCGTGGCCGACCGGCTCGATCAGTGAGCTGAAGCCGGCGTCGTCGACGATTCGTTCGCTGATCCACACAGCGGGTACCGCAAGGATGATGGCCACGACCGCGACGATCGTCGCCAGACCGCTGAGGAAGGTTCGCACGGCTATGACGCTACCGCTCGAAGCTGACCTCTCGATGTGTGTTCCGTGGCCGTCACTCCCCGACCAGATCGCGGGCACGCCCGACGATCAGCGGATCCGGCCGGCCGACGATCTCTTCGTCTTTGCCCTCGTAGTCGAACAGTGACAGCACGTAGCGCATCGCATTGATGCGGGCACGCTTCTTGTCGTTGCTCTTCACGACAACCCACGGCGCATGGTCGGTGTCGGTGCGCTCGAACATGTTCTCCTTGGCCGCGGTGTACGCGTCCCACTTGTCCAGGGAGGCGAGATCCATCGGCGAGAGCTTCCACTGCCGCACGGGGTCGATCTGCCGGATCGCGAACCGGGTGCGCTGCTCGAGCGGCGTGACGGAGAACCAGAACTTCACCAGGCTGATGCCGTCGTCGACGAGCATCTTCTCGAACCCGGGGGCCTGTCGCATGAACTCGTCGTACTGCTCGTCGGTGCAGAATCCCATGACACGCTCGACGCCGGCCCTGTTGTACCAGGACCGGTCGAAGAAGATGATCTCGCCGCCCGCGGGCAGGTGCTGCACGTACCGCTGGAAGTACCACTGCGTCGACTCGCGCTCGCTGGGCTTCTCCAGTGCGACGGTGTGCGCGCCACGCGGGTTGAGGTGCTCGTTGAATCGTTTGATGGTGCCGCCCTTGCCCGCAGCGTCGCGGCCCTCGAAAAGCCACAGGTGACGCTGGCCGGTCTGCTTGGACCACTTCTGCATCTTCAACAGTTCGATCTGCAGGCGACGCTTCGTGATCTCGTACTCACGACGGCTCATGCGTTCGTCGTACGGATAGTCCTCGCGCCAGGTGTCGACGACGTTGCGCTCGGGAAGCGTGAGGAGGATCGGGTCGTCGTCATCATCGTCGTTCACCGTGAACTGCGTGGTGTCCTTGAGATCGACAAGCTGTTGAAGGGCTTCACGTCCGTTCAACTTGCTGAAATCGGGGCCGACGGCTTCGAGATCGTGTAACTCGGTCACTACCCAACGATATGCGTATCCGGCAAACGCTGCGTGGCAATGAGGTGAACTCGGCGTCGGCCAGAACGTGGGGTGGCTCCCAAAAAGCCGACTGCCGACGCTCCCTCGGGACGTCGGCAGTCGGCCGTGTGCGTGAAGTTCAGTAACGCGTGTTCAGTCGAGGCACACGCTTCAGTTGCGCAGGCTGATCGATCCCGAACGCAGGCATGCCTTGCCGCTGCCCGAATCAGCTGCCGCCGCGAACCCACCGGTGCACGAGACACCCTGCTGCGTCGCGACCGCCTGGCCACCCCATCCACCGACGGCGACCGAGTTGCTCCCGCGACGCGCCTGCGCGATCGCCATCGAGCCGGGGCCGGTGGTCACCGAGTAGGCGTTGCCGCCGGAGTTGGCTCCGGCCAGCGCCGTCGACCCCGGCTGCAGATTGTGTGCGCGGGCGTGCCCTCCGCCGTCTGCGACTGCCACTGCGGTGCCGCTCGACGAGGCATCACTCGCACTGGCCGTGCTACCTGCGCCCGCGCGTGCACCGCAACCGCTGGTGCCCGAAATGTGCTGCACCGAAGTGCCGTTGGCGGCACTACATTCTGTGGCCGCGTGCGCATCACCGCCGCCGAGCGTGAACCCGGCAACTAATCCCGCACCTCCGCAGACGACGGCGAAGACACGGACGGCAAAAGTGTTGATACGCAATTTGTTTGGCCTCCAGAAGACGATCGGGCGTCGCGCAGACGCGGACAGCCCCGTCAGCGTACCCCGCCACAGTCCTCACGAATACCGCGGAACCCACGTTCTCAGGTAACGGATAGGAAACGACGCCGGAACCCCCGAACGGGAGCTCCGGCGTCGTTGTCAGGAAGGACGAAAAGCTATGTGGCTCAGACCTTTGCGCGACGCTCAGCCTCGGCGGTCAAGCCTTTGCGCGCGGTGTCGACGGCGACCTTCTGTCCCCTCTTCACGATGAGTCCGGGCAGTTTGATCTTGAGGTCGACGAGCAACTCGAATTCGACGTGCGTGCTATCACCGTTCTCGGTCAACGTGTACTTGCCCTGCTGCTCCGAGAGCGTCGTCGACTTGATCAGCGTCCACTCGCAGGTGGTGTCGGTCCACGCGTAATTCACGGACTGGTCGTCGTTGATGCCTGCCGCGTTGACGGTCATCGAGACCTCGTCGGGCGTGCCGTCATCGTGGGTGCTGACGATTTGCGCTGCCTTGTGGGGGCCGGACCATTCCGGGAGTGACTCGATGTCCATCAGGACTTCCATCACCACCGATAACGGTGCGGCGATATCGAATTCGGTCTTTGCTGAGACGGCCATGATGAGCAACCTACCCTGTGCGTGTGATCGGGATGACGTCAATCCTCGCGGTCGACGAGATGGAGCGGCCATGCCTCGTCGGGGATGTCGCGCAGACCGCACGCGACGTCGACAGCGGTGAACCAACCGCGGAAGTGGATGACCTCACCGATGACGGGGTTGCGCACGGTGGCGTCGCAGCGAAAACGCTCGTGCTCGTCGTCCCACCCCTCGATGTACTTCATCTGCGTCGCGAACATGCCCTTCATTCCGACCTTGGGTCCGCGACCGAGCCAGCGCATCGGCCCGCTCTCGAGCAGCAGTTCGCCTGCCCGCGTCACCGACGGCTCGATGGGCCACAGCAGATCGGGGCCGTCGCCGAAGTAGTCGACGAGTCCCGACCTGCCGTCGACCAGAAGTGAGTTGAGCGCGCGGTCGCCGTTGCCGTACGAGAAGGTGCGCAGCACGGCCAGCGATTCCCGGCCGAGCTCGTCGACGTAGCAGTACTGATTCTGGGTGAACGGCACCATTCGACTCGACCGTGCCGGAAAAGCGTTGCGCTTGGCGTAGAACCAGACGAGCGGGGGCGGCAGCGCCGACGATACGTAGACCGACTCGTAGATTCCGCTGCCGAGTTGGGCGATACCCGACGTCGAGTCGATCGAGTACCGCCACGCGACATTGGGGTGCAGTTTGTCGAAGTCGGAACCCAGCGCCTCCCGATACACCGGCGTCACGATTCCACCTCCCCTGGCCGTACCGACGGCAACCCCTGCCCCGGACCTGTGGGAGAACCTACTATGTGGCGCACGACACCGTGTAGAGACCTCCGGCCCGAGTTCGGCGAGTGATGCCCGTGGCGCTCGAGAGAGCCGGTGGTTTCAGGCCACGACCACCGCGGATTCGCATAACCGCGAGAGCTCACCGATCACCAGATCAAGAGGTTCGACGCTGCGCTGGGTCATCGACAGCCCGACAGCCCCCTCGATACCCGCGATGATCAGATTGGCCAGCGAGCCGGCGCGCGCGTCGTCGACTCCCTCGTAGACGAGGCGCGCCGCGATCTGGTGGCTCCAGCGTCGAAAGATCTCGTCGGCCTCGTCGGCGGTCGCCGGCTCGGCCCGCCGCGCGAGTCCGCCCGCGAGCACCGGGCAGCCGCGCTGGAAATCGGTGCTGACCAGCATCTTGCGCCAGACGTCGCCGATTGAGACCACGGCATCGGCGGCAGAACCGGCGTGGGTGTCAGCGATTCGCGACGAGATGAACTCGCCCGCATACCGCACGGCCTCGGTCATCAACTCCGACTTCCCGCCCGGGAAGTGGTGATAGATCGAACCGCGTGGCGCCTTGCTGGCCGCGAGAACGTCGCCGATGGACGTTCCCGGCACGCCGTCTCGACCGATCAGGTCTGCCGCGTACACGATCATCCGGTCCCGGGGGCCGAGTTCGCCGTCATCGTGAGCCACCGTCACCCCGCCTTTCCCAGAACTCGACTATGTAGGCCTTCATAGTTGATCGCTTCTATGCAAGGATACATAGTCATGAAGCAATCCACTTCAGATACGGCAGCGCCGAGCGATCCGACAGCCATGTCAGGACTGCAGCTGCTCCGCGCCTGGGCCGACAATCCCGACGACGGACGCCCCAGCATCGGCCGACTACTCGGCATGCGCCCGGTCCGCGTAGACGAGGGTTCGGTCAGTTTTGCGGTCACCCCGCAACCCGACTTCGCCAATCCGCTCGGCACCGTCCACGGCGGTATCTGTGCGACGCTCCTCGACTCCGTGATGGGCTGCGCCATCCACACAACCCTTCCCGCGGGCGCCGGCTACACGACGCTGGAACTGAAGGTCAACTACATTCGCGCCGTGCAGACCGACGACGGCGAACTCACCGGCGTCGGCGAGATCATCCACGTCGGCGGGCGTACCGCCACCGCAGAGGGCAAGGTGTTCTCGTCCGACGGCAAGCTCGTCGCGCACGGCAGCACCACGTGCATCGTGTTCCGCTAGGTCCTGACGAGGTAGGTGTCGCGCAGCGTGGCGAGCGCGGCGTCGTCGAATCCGAGTCCGGTGAGGAAGTAACCCTCGATGTCGGAGAACTTCTGCCGTACCTCGTCGAACGCGCCGTCGAGGTAGGCGGGGTCGACGCCGAGGACCGGAAGTAGCACGTCCGGGTCGCCGCCCGCTGCCGCGAAGTCGTCGAAGATCGGCTTCAACGAGGGGATCAGGCGCTCGTTGGTGAGCAGATAGTCGTGATAGATGTCGTCTTTGTCGACGCCGAGCAGCGCCAGCAGCGACGCTGCCGCCCAGCCGGTGCGGTCTTTGCCTGTCGTGCAGTGGAACAGCGACGGACCGTCGTATTCGCCGAGGAGCCCCTGGAAGTAGCCGCGGTAGGAGCGCACAGCGCTCGGTAGCGAGACCATTCCGCGGTAGGTGGCCGCGATGGCTTCGGCGGCCTTACCGCCCGCGAGTTCACGTGAGGCCATCTTCACGGTCTCCGGGTCGGAGAAGAACCGCTGCAGATTTGCCGGTACCGCGGTCTCCGAATCGGCAAGGACGTCGAGGTGGATGTCTGCGACGTCGGGAAGCGCGGGATCGGGAAGTGCGGTCCGCTCAGCCGTCGACCGCAGGTCGTAGATCGTGCGGACACCGAGCTTCTCGAAGGACGGGAGATCGGCGGTGGCCATGGACCGGAAATCCGTCGAACGGTACAACCGATCGGATACGACGACCCTGCCATCGTGTCCTCGGTACCCACCGAGGTCGCGCAGGTTGGGCAGACTGGAGACGGGGCTCGGCGCACCGGGTCCAGAAGACGGCTCAGAGGACATGGCACCGAGTCTTCCAGATGAATGGTCGCACTTCAGTGAGGGCCGGGCCCCGCGGGCGGATTCGGATTGGCGGGCACGAGATACGGGAATGTGTCGCTCGCGCGGCGCGACGGCGAGTCGACGTGGTCGCTGATGCGCGGACCCTTCGCCGCGTTGACGAGATACGTGTACAGGGTGTCCATGCAGTCGTCGTTGAGTGAGCGCCCGCCCATCGTCTCGTGCGGACGCCCATCGCGGACAGCGCGCTCGATCTCGAGAAAAGTGTTGTCGCCAAACGGCTTCCACGCGTCGACGATCATGAAGTCGGCAAGAAGCATCTCGGCGAGCGGGTGGTTGCCGTCGGCGTCGACAGGCCAGTCGACGTTGCCGTCGAGACCATCCCAATAGGAGAGGTTTGCATTCAGTCGCGCGCGGTAGGCGCCGA
This sequence comes from Gordonia sp. 852002-10350_SCH5691597, assembly GCF_001665715.1. NCBI lineage: Bacteria > Bacillati > Actinomycetota > Actinomycetes > Mycobacteriales > Gordoniaceae > Gordonia > Gordonia sp. 852002-10350_SCH5691597. Next base: position 25,832 of record NZ_LZMO01000113.1, on the reverse strand, counting down.
GATAGTCGGGGCCGAGTGCAAACGCGTCCTCGGCGTTGAACAGGTCGCGGATCTCCAGATCGCGATTGACGGTGTCGTAGTTCTTCATCCCGAGAATCGCGTTCTCGAACTCGGGCCGACCGAACCGCTCCCACCGGACCGGGATCTTGCCGCCGATGACGCTCTCCCCGACGACCGCGACCGGTGTGCCTGCGCCGACGAGTGGCTCGAGGTCGATTTCGACGACGATGCTCATCACGTTCTTGCCGTCACCGAGGATGCTGCCGTGATCGGTGAACGACAGCTTTCCCGTCGAAATCGTGTTGACCAGCGCGGTTGCGTCGCTGAAGAACGGGTCCCACCGCGGACCTCCGAAGGCGCGTAGCCCGTCGGTCGCACCGCCGGCCTCGTCGTCGACCGCGAACGTGACCGACGTGCCCGTCTCGTTTCCTCCGACGGACACCGTGCAGGTGCCGGTCTGGGCGTCGTCCGGGTTGGTGAAGGTGCAGTCGATCGTGATCTCAGAGGCCGAATCGGCCGGCGAGAACAGAGCGGGTTCGGATGTGTCGACGGTGATCGGACGGATGCGGAACCGGTAGATCAGTGCATCAGAGAAGCGTCCATCCGGGGGCGTCCACGGTACGAGATTGAGGACGAGACCCAGTCGTCCCTCCGCCCCGGGGACCGTGAACGCATACATGTCGGTGATGTCGGCTTCGGGAAGTTGATGGGCCCGCGGCCCAGAATTGTGGTGCGACATGGGAATTCCCCTCGCTGGCTCCGCTGGCGGTTTCAGAGACCAACGCTACCGAGGAATATCGACGACGGCCCTGTGAGCAGCTCACCACACACAGGTTAGTAAGGCAAGGCTAAGCATGATTAGATGGCGCGCATGAGAATTCTGCGCCGCCTTACTGCGATCGTCGCCTTCACCGCTGCCGCCGCCGGCGTTGCAGCGGCAGCGCCGACGACCACCGCACATGCAGCAGCGCCCCGCGGGACGCTGCTCATCGTCCCCGGCCAGTCGTTCGGAGCCACTCCGTACACGCTGATGGCCGACGCGCTGCGCCGTGATGGCTACCGGGTGCGCGTCCTCGACCTCATGGGAACGCAACTCTTCTCCGACGCTCACGCCATCGGCAGGGCCGTCGATGCGGAGAAAGCGGCCAGGCCGTCGACGCCGGTGTCGCTCGTCGGACACAGCGTCGGTGGCGTGACGACGCGCTACTACGTGAAGAACCTCGGCGGCGCGTCGAAGGTGGCGAACGTAATCGCCGTCGGCACACCGGAATACGGCTCGCCGGGCGGATGCAACCAACCCGGCACAGACGGACAGTTGTGCCCGGGCAGTGCGTTCCTGCGCGATCTCAATGCAGGAGACGACACGCCAGGGCCCACCAAGTACTACCGCATCCGCAGTGCATACGAATGGGTGACCGGCGACCTCGACGGCGGTCAGTGCCGTGTCACGCCGTTGCCCGCATTCGTCGCGCCGACCGGCTACACCGAACACACCGCCGAGGCCGTCAATCCCACAGTCTTCCAAGCTGTTTCGCGTGCAGTGGCCGGACACTGCGACGGACAGTTCGTCGATCAACCCGACGGCCAGTTGACCGCCAAGAACTCACTTCGACCACAGCGCTGATTTGATTCAGCGCGGGCAATGACCGTGTAATCCCAGGCAGTCCCGCTCTGGGCCTCTCGGTCGGATTACATCAGGTTTCAGCGCGCTCGGAGAGAACCTGACCGATGGCTTGGGCAAGCACCTCCGGCGGTTGCGCTCCCGAGATCCCGTAGCGACCATCGATCACAAAGAACGGCACACCGCTGATCCCGTAGGCGCTAGCCTGGTCGAGATCGGCGTCGACCGCGTTCGCGTACGTCCCTGTGCGCAAGGCATTTTCGACGTCATCCCGGTCCAGGCCGATCTCGGCTGCGAGGTCGGTGAGTTCATTGACGTCGCCGAGGCGCTTGCCCTCGGTGAAGTGTGCGGCAAACAAACGCTCGGCCATATCAGCCTGCTGCCCAACGCTTTTAGCGTAATGCAGCAGCTCGTGAGCCTTGCGGGTGTTGGCGTGTCGGGCGATGTCGAAGTCGTAGTGCAGACCGGCATCGGCGGCGACCTGGGTGACGTGGGCAAACATCTGCCTGACCTGATCGGCAGGCATCCCCTTGCTCTGCACCAAGAAATCGATCTCGGGAGCGTCCGTCTCCGGCGGCGTGTCGGGCGCGAGTAGGTAGCTGTGGAAGTCCACGGAGACAGCGCTGGAGTCGACAGCGTCGGAGTCTTGGAGGAGCGCGAGCGCGGCGTCAAGGTTCCGCTTGCCGATATAGCACCACGGGCAAGCAATGTCCGACCACACGTCGATAGATAAAGTACTCATGCTCTGTGCAACGCCGGGTCGGCGGTGCCACATTCCGCTACGCAATGCGTACCGCCGAATGTGTAGGCAACGTGTGACCCTTCAGGCCACACCGACTCACGTCGCGTCGACGAATTCGTCGAGCGTTGCGTCCACCTTTTCCTGGACCGCCTTGATGCGTTCCTCGATAGGCTTCGCCGAATCCAAGCCTTCTTTTGCGTTGGCGGCTACTTCGCCGATCAGTTTCGCCTGCTCGACCGAAACTATATGGAACTTATGCTTCTCGAACTTGTGGGCCACATTGCCCGAAAGCCCATTCTCGACCGCGAGACCTTTGACCAGATCCAACTTGGCGTCGCCGGAACCCTCGGTGAAGTCGAGGTCTTTCAAATCCACCCACACGACGTTCGGGCACGTGACGGACTCAAAGATGTAGCGGGGGTTGGTCAGGTCGATGACGACCTGCCACAGCGTCGTCGAGGCATCCGGCTTGCCGGGTTCGGGAATCCGGTACGGCTGGGCAGCATTTCGGATAATGCTCGCCATGGCGGCCGTGGCCTGCACGCGTGACTTCGGCTCTGGTTGGTTGTGCACGTAGAAGGTGGCGCGAGCGAAACGGTCGGGAGCTGCGCATGTACCCGGAAGTGGTTGGTCGCCGCCGAGACCCTCATACTTCTTCACGAGTTCGAGTTGTTGGTCGTAGCTGGGCGAATTCGTCATCACCCAGTAGTCCTCGCTGTGATAGATGTCCAGCTTGCCGTCGATGTACTCGAAGATCGCCGAATCGCCCGACGCGTCATCGATCGCGAGGTGGATCGCGGGTTTGCTGCCACCGGTCGGATCCGTCATGGGGATCACCTGCGGGTTGTTTTCCTCTGCCCACCGGACGGCTTCTGCCACCGACGCGAAATTGTCGAGGAAGAACTGCAGCCAGATCGACATCGCGAGCTGAGGGCGGTCAGGGTCGGGGTCACCGTACTCGGATTCGGCAAGCCACAGAATGTGGCCCGCCAACCCTTTCTCGTTGACTCCGTCGGTCGAGAGGATGTCATAGACGCCTGCGATCACACTGCCGTACTTCGACGTCCACTTCAGCTTTCCCTCGACGCGATCATTGCGCTCGACGCCCCGTGGGAGCTTCCAGAGATTGGTGTGGAGATCCTGATGGAAATCCATGTTGCGGCCGACGATCACAGAACCGTTGGCCTCTGGCCACATCACCCGTGTGCACACGTCGAATCCACTTCCGTTCGTTGTTGACAACACCGACAAGGCTTCTCCGCGACTCACGAAATATCGCTTCGAGCATCCCACGGATCACCATAGGTAGCTTTCTTCACGGTAGCGGCGTCAACCAGCCGGGCGCGCGAGAAGTCTCAGAATCATTCCGCGGCGTCTCGAATTCAGTCATACGCCGAAGGCCGGCCACCCTCTTGGGTGACCGGCCTTCGGTTGTGTTCGCTATGCAGCGGGTGGGATCAGAATCCCATTCCACCCATCTCGTCGGCGCCGGGCATGGCCGGGGCCGGGTTCTTCTCGGGCTTGTCGGCGACGACGGCCTCGGTGGTGAGGAACAGAGCCGCGATCGACGCTGCGTTCTGCAGGGCCGAGCGGGTGACCTTCACCGGGTCGTTGATGCCTGCGGCGAGCAGGTCCTCGTAGGTGCCGGTGGCGGCGTTGAGGCCGGTGCCCAGCGGCGAGTTGAGGATCTTGTCGGCGACAACGCCGGGCTCGAGCCCTGCGTTGACGGCGATCTGCTTGGCCGGAGCCGACAGCGCGACGCGCACGATGTTGGTACCGGTCGCCTCGTCGCCCTCGAGGGTCAGCGAGTCGATGGCAGGCTCGGACTGCAGCAGAGCCACGCCACCACCGGCGACGATGCCCTCTTCGACGGCAGCCTTCGCATTGCGGACGGCGTCCTCGATGCGGTGCTTGCGCTCCTTGAGCTCGACCTCGGTGGCCGCGCCCGCCTTGATGACTGCAACGCCGCCGGCCAGCTTGGCCAGGCGCTCCTGCAGCTTCTCACGGTCGTAGTCGGAGTCGCTGTTCTCGATCTCGGTGCGGATCTGCGACACGCGTCCGGCGATGGCGTCTGCGTCGCCCGCACCGTCGACGATGGTGGTCTCGTCCTTGGTGACGACGACCTTGCGCGCCTGGCCGAGCTGCTCGAGTCCGGCGCCCTCCAGCGAGAGGCCGACCTCTTCGCTGATGACCTCGCCACCGGTGAGGATGGCGATGTCGGCGAGCATGGCCTTGCGGCGGTCACCGAAGCCGGGAGCCTTGACGGCAACCGACTTGAAGGTGCCACGGATCTTGTTGACCACCAGGGTCGAGAGGGCTTCGCCCTCGACGTCCTCGGCGATGATCAGCAGCGGCTTGCCCGACTGGATGACCTTCTCCAGCAGCGGCAGCAGGTCCTTGACGGTCGAGACCTTGCCCGAGACGAGCAGGATGTACGGGTCGTCGAGGACGGCTTCCTGGCGCTCCGGGTCGGTCACGAAGTAACCCGAGATGTAGCCCTTGTCGAAGCGCATACCCTCGGTGAGCTCGAGCTGGAGTCCGAAGGTGTTGGACTCCTCGACGGTGATGACGCCTTCCTTGCCGACCTTGTCCATCGCCTCGGCGATGAGCTCGCCGATCGAGGGGTCGCCAGCCGAGATACCAGCGGTGGCAGCGATCTGCTCCTTGGTCTCGACCTCCTTGGCGCTCTTCAGCAGCGACTCGGTGACTGCGTCGACAGCCTGCTCGATGCCGCGCTTGAGGCCCATCGGGTTGGCGCCTGCGGCCACGTTGCGCAGACCTTCGCGCACGAGTGCCTGAGCCAGAACGGTTGCGGTGGTGGTGCCGTCGCCAGCGACGTCGTCAGTCTTCTTGGCGACCTCCTTGACGAGCTCGGCACCGATCTTCTCGTAGGGGTCCTCGAGCTCGATCTCCTTGGCGATGGACACACCATCGTTGGTGATCGTGGGGGCGCCCCACTTCTTCTCCAGAACGACGTTGCGACCCTTGGGTCCCAACGTCACCTTGACTGCGTCGGCGAGGGTGTTGAGACCCCGCTCGAGGCCGCGACGGGCCTCTTCATCGAACGCGATTTGCTTGGCCATGGGTAAGTGATCCTCCGATAGGGGGTGACACTAGGTTTGTATGGCCGGACTCGGTGCCCGCGACGGACGACCGGTGTGTCATTCGGTACCGATCTCACCGTCCCGACCTAGCACTCACGATCCGTGAGTGCCAACGTCCGTTTTAGCACTCGACCCCGGTGAGTGCAAGGTCGACGGTGAGCCAGCGCTCGAGGAGTGGTTCGCGGGATCGTTGCCGATCAGCAGCGGCACGAGCAGTTCGTCGGCAGTCCAGCCCCCATGGTGTCCGAGCATGCGCGACTCCCCCTGCTCGGCGGCCGGTCGGGTGAGCACCGTGCGGTCTTTCGCCACGACGACGAGGTCGCCGATGCGCGCAGCGGTGTGATCGGTGGCGCGGGGTCCGTACCAGTGTTCGGCGAGAACCTGTTCGCGTGACGCGATGTGCACGTCGTCGCCAAGAAGATCGCGCCAGGTATCCGCGACGTCGTCGACCGCTCCGTCGATCGCGTAGACCTGCCGCACCCGCGCCTCGCCCGCTACGCGCGCGACGCCCGACGACAACGCGGGCTCGGCGTCGAGGTCGATTGTCTTTCCCGCGCGCAGCATCCCGTGATCGCCGGTCACGACGAGCCTGGCGTCGGACGGAAGGTCGGCGAGGATGTCGACGACGAGGGAGTCGACGGTCTGCAGTGCGTCGCACCACTGGTCGGAGCCCGGACCGTGAATGTGACCGGCGGTGTCGAGGTCGGCGAGATAGGCGTAGACCATTCGCGGCCGGTGTGAGCGGGGCAGCGTCCGGGTCAGCGCGGTGGTGATGCCCGCGCGAATCTCGGCCGGGGCTTTGGCGGGCAGGTGCCTGCCTGCGGTACCGGAGGCGACGGTGGTGAAGCCCGTGTCCTTGAACTCGCCGGGCATCACCTGGAATACGCGAACCCCCGACCGCTCGAGCGCCCCGATGACGCCCTCACCCGAACACAGCGTGGTGGGTGGATAGACGTCGTAGGCCGACGGTCCGGCGGCGCTGTCGAGTGTCCAGCGCAGCATGTTCAGCGTGCGGGCCGGACCGTGACTGCGCGCCGCGTCGTCCGGCACGAAGCTGTAGCCGATGATCCCGTGCCCGCTTGCTGGTTCGCCGCGCATCAGGCTGGTGATCGACGTCGCCGTTGTCGACGGGAAGCCCGCGCGCAGCACGCTGCCACGCAGCCCGGTGAGTGTCGGTGCGAGGTGCGCATGGGCGGCGAGCTGTCGTTCACCGAGGCCGTCGACGAGCAGGAGCACCACCGACGCCGCGTCGAGTTCGGGAAGGCGGGTGCGCCCGCTCGCTCCCGGCTCATCACCGCTGACAGGGTCGACGCCGAGGCACCGCCCGATCCACGGCATGACGTCGGCGAGCGTGTAGGGGTACGCGCTCCACCGGCTTGGCGGAAGTTCGGTGAGCTCGCTTGTCCCCGTCACGATCTGAGCAACCGCACCAAGACCCCGGCGGCGTGGGCTTGCGCCGCGGTCTGTGCTCCCGCGGCATCGCCCGCTTCCAGCGCGCTGACGATTCGATGGTGCTCGGCCACCGCGAGACGTCGGTTCACGTCGTGCTGCCACATGTCGGAGCGGTAGAGGTGCGACTGCGTGTCGAGTTTGAACAACGCGTCGCACAGCGGTTTGTTGCCCGACAAAGACCGCACCGCGGTGTGGAAGTCGAGGTCGAGCTGGGAGTCGCGGTGGTGATCTGCTGCTTCGGCGAGCAGGGACTCCTGGGTCCGCACCTGCTCCCACAGGTCGTCGATCTCGGCGTAGGTGACCCGTTCGACGGCCTGCCGAGCGGCCAGACCGTCGAGCACCTCGCGGACCTCGAAGACGTGGCGCAGACTCGTCTCGTCGAGCGCGGCCACCTTGGCGCCGACCCGCGGGGTGTATTCGGCAAGACCTTCGACGACGAGCTGTTGCACCGCCTCGCGGACCGGGCTGCGTGACACCTCCAGACGCGCGGCGAGGCCCGGCACGCTCAGTGGGGTGCCCGGGGCCATCTGACCGGCGAAGATCTCGTCGCGCAGTCGGCGCACCACCGACTGCGTCAGCAATGCGCCCTCACCGCCTCCAACCGTCACGGTCATCGAGCGTAACGCCCTACCGCGCCGCGCGCGCCGACGTCAGACGCTGCGCCTCCCGGTCGACGGCCTTCGGCGCCACCCCCTGCTTCATTCCGGCCAGTTTGGCGTTGATGTTGTCGGCGACGGTGATCGGCGGGTATCCGGGCTGGTCTGTGCGCGAGCAGCCGGGCAGTGTTTCGATGACGGCGTCGAAGTTGCCGTCGAAGAAGAAGGCCGCGGAACGTCGTCGGATGATCCGCCCGTCGACGACGGGCGGATCGACCCGATGGATGGTCGACATCCAGCGGTCGTTGGTCCAGCGGGCCATCGCGTCGCCGAGGTTCACGATGAGCGCGCCGGGCTCGGGTTGGACGTCGTGCCAGGTGCCGTCCCGATCGAGCACCTGCAATCCCGGCACACGGTCGGCCCACAACACGGTGAGGATGCCGAAGTCGGTGTGGGCGCCCATCCCCGTCAACTCGCCCGCGAGTTCGATCTCGCCTTCCGGCAGCGTGTAGTTGTTCATCTTCAACGCGTCGATCGAGTGATCGGTGAGCGCGTCGAAGTAGCCGTCCGGAAGTCCGAGTGCGTCGGTGAAGGCACGCAACAGGATTCGCGAGACATCTCGCGCCTGTGCGAACCATTCCTCGACGGCGGGCCGGAAGCCCGCCACCGCGTCGTCGGGCCAGGTGTTCTCGGGATAGCTGGACTCGGGAAGATCTGTTGCGGCATACCAGGATTGCTCAGACCCGACCGTGAACGCCTCGTAGAAGTCGTTCATCTGGTTCGCGGCCGCAACACCGAGACTCATGCTCAGCGACTCACTCTTGGGCGGACTGTAGCCACGGTTGGCACCCGGCCGCGTGTAGTTCTTCTTCACGTCGAGCGGGAGTGCATAGAACGCATCGAGGGCTTCGGTGAGACCGTCGACGACGCTCTGGGAGATCCCGTGTCCGACGACTTGCATGAATCCGACTGTGGCAGAGGCTTCGTCGAGTTGACGCGCAACCTGTGCCCGTTGCTCGGGGGTGCTCTGCAGGTCGGCGTAGGGCGAGATGTCGATGATGGGGACGGTGAACATGCCTGAATTTCCTTCTTCGGGTGGCGGTTAGCGGGCTACGACTACGAGTGGGAGGTCAGCGGCGGCGGGCGACGGCAGCGTTGAGCATGCTGAACACCGCGAAGACGGCGATGCCGAACAGCGATGCGAGCACGATGGCCGCGATGAGATCATCGGACTGCAGACGCGCGCGGTAGACGTCGAGCAGGGTGCCGATCCCCGGTTCGCCCTTCGCGAAGAACATGTCGCCGATGATCGCACCCACAACCACGAGCCCCGACGCCGTGCGGAATCCGGTCATCATCGCCGGAAGTGCCGCCGGGAACTCGAGTTTCAGCAACCGCTGGGTGCGCGAGGCCTTCGACAGCGTGAACAACTCGTGCATTCCACGGTCGACGGAGGTGAGTCCGAAGTGGGTGTTGGCGATGATCGGGAAGATGGCGATGATCACACACACGATGGTGCGGGCCACCATGCCGTACCCGAACCACAGACCGATCAACGGGACGATCGCGAGAACCGGAATCACCTGCAGCACAACGGCCCACGGGTAGATCGCCCTCTCCATCAACGAGCCGCGACTCATCAGCACGCCGATGGCGATACCGATGACGGCGGCGAACAGGAAGCCGACGAGACTCACCTTCGCGGTGACCCAGAGTGCGTCGAGCATGGGGTTGACGTGAGCCTTGTCGAGCAACGAGTTGGTCAACACCTCGTGCGGCGGCGGAAGAAGGAATCGCCGCTGCGGAGAGAGGATCACCATGCTGACCAGGTACCAGAGCCCGATCGCCGCGGCCAGCGACACCGCGGGCGGTGCGACCATGCGCACCACCGTGCGCATTCGAGATCTCGCCGACGATGTTGCGCCGCCACCCGATGCGCCACCTGGTGCGTCTCCCGAGGTCGAGGCGGCCGGCGCCGCTGCGGCGACAGCGGTGCTCGACGTCGAATCATGAGTCATTGCAGTCGTTGTGATGGTCATCAGGCACCTCGGAGTGTTTCGGAGATCGCGGCGACGTACGACGTGAAAGCCGGGTCGAAGCGGATGTCAGGTTGACGGGGATAGGGCAGGTCGATGCGGATGTCGGCAGCGATCCGGCCTGGTCGGGCAGACATCACGATCACGCGGTTGGCGAGGAACACGGCCTCGGGCATCGAGTGGGTGATGAACAGCGCGGTGAATCCCCTATCGCCGTAGAGCCGCAGCAGTTCTGCCTGCATGTCGAGGCGCGTCATCTCGTCGAGCGCGCCGAACGGCTCGTCGAGCAACATCACCTCTGGTTCCTTGGTGAGCATGCGCGCCAACGAGACTCGCATCTTCATGCCACCCGAGAGCGTGCGCGGAAGCTGCTTCTCGAAGCCGGCAAGGCCTACGGCGTCGATCGCCGCGGCGGCACGTGCCCGACGCTCCGAGCGTGGCTCGCGCGCGATCTCGGCACACAGTTCGACGTTGGCCTGCACGGAACGCCACGGCAGCAGTGTCGGCTCCTGGAAGATCACTCCGACCGAATCGGTGGCCAGTGCGACGCTTCCGGTGGTCGGCGCCTCCAGACCCGCAGCCATGCGCAGGAGCGTCGATTTGCCGCAGCCGGAGGGTCCGACGATCGCGACGAAGTCGCCGCGGGCGATGTCGAGGTCGACGTCGGCGAGAGCGATTGTGCCGGAGTCGAACTGCTTCGATACGCCCGACGCCGAGATCATCACACCCTTGGTGAGATGCCTCGCGTCAGCGTCGTTGACGGTGTCGATCAGGTTCATGGGTACATCCATCAGAGCCACGGCACATGAGAGCGCCTACATGTAAGAGTCGGACTTAATTCGCTTTCCGATTGTTGGTTACATGCATTGCGGGCGCGTGACCTGACGTAAACAGTATGTGACAGAACCCCGGGACTTGACCCCGTCTACGCAGGTGAAGAACCGCCAAAGTGCATGTCAAACGCAATTTTCCTGCACCAGATCCGCTCAGCGACGCTACATGCACCGGACTCGCAGGTTTCGCCGCAAGCCCCTACATTTACATGTAATCCACTCCAGGGACCGGCGACGTCGGTCTCGTTCACCCTTCCGCAAGAGGAGCTCTACCGTGTCCACAGATTCGTCGTCTCACGTCACCTCGCGACGTCGCAGACTGTCAGTACGCGCAGCAGTCGTCGCGGCAACCGCCTCCGCCTGTGTCGCCGCGCTCGCCGGGTGTACCGACTCGTCGTCGACGTCGTCGGGTTCAGCGCAGTCGCTGCCGCCCGCACCCGCCGAGTACAACCTCGCATCCGTGTGCCCGAAAAACGTCGTGGTGCAACTGCAGTGGCAGCCACAGTCGGATATGGCGGGCGTGATCGGACTGATGGGTCCCGGCTACACCGTCGACGCGAACCAGAAGTCGGCCACCGGCCCGCTCGCGTACGACGGCAAAGACACCGGCGTCGACATCACCCTGCGAGCGGGAGGCCCCGCGATCGGCTTCCAGTCGGTTCCCTCGGTGATGCACGCCGACGACAACATCGACCTCGGGCTCGTCCACGGCGACCAGCTCGTCTCGGCTGCGGCGAAGCAGCGGGTCGTCGCACTCACCCCGTTGCTGCAGTACAACCCGTCGATCCTGATGTGGGATCCGGAGAAGCACCCCGACTGGCGCACCATCGCCGACATCGGCAAGTCTGACGCGACCGTCGTCGTCTCGAAGGAGCAGGTCTTTCCGCAGTGGCTGGTGGCCAAGGGGCTACTGAAGCAGAGCCAGCTCGACACCGGGTACGACGGCGCGCCAGCACGATTCGTCGGCGACCCGTCGATCGCGCAGCAGGGGTTCGTGAACTCCGAGCCCTACACCTACGAGCATGAGACACCGTCGTGGGACAAGCCCGTCGCCTACGCGATGGTCCGCGACGCCGGCTACGACGTCTACGCGTCGAACGTGAGTGTGCGGCCCGACAAGATGGAGAAGCTCTCGCCCTGCTTGGAGAAGCTGATCCCGATGATCCAGCAGACCGGCAAGAACTACGTGAACTCCCCCGATGCGATCAACAAGACCATCACCGATTGGGTCTCGCAGGACGTCTCGTTCAGTCCGTACAGCGCGGGCGAGGCGTCGTATTCGGCCAAGATCCTCAAGGAGAAGGGCGTGATCGGCCCGGACGCCGCGGGCGTGTGGGGCGGCATCGACATGGCCAAGGCGCAGGAGTCGATCAATCAGCTGATCCCGGTGCTGAACAAGACCGGATCTGATCTACCCGCGCAGATCCCCGCGACCGACCTGTACTCGACCCGGTTCATCGACACGAAGATTCAGTAGAGCCGGGGTTCAGTGGGGCCGGCTGGACGTCATTCGGGGCACCGAGTGTCGGTGCCCCGAATGTCCGACCCGACCCACTATCCTCTGAGCAATGGAATTCGTGCTGATCATCGTCATCGCTCTGTTGGCGATCATCGTCGTCGTGCTCGTCTTCAACGTCTTGACCAAACGCAAGCGCGAGCAGGCCGAGCGGGACGCGTTGTATTCGCGCACGTACCAACCGCGTGACCCCTTCTCGACCGCAGACGACGACGCCGTCCACGGCGACCCTCGCCAGCTCAAGCCGGGCGACCTCGTCGAGATCCGCGGAGAGACATTCGCGGTCCGGGGCACGCTGAAGCTTTCGCAGGACGGCTTCTCGTGGGCAGAGAACTTCCTCGACACCGGCCTCGGTCGGAAGGCCTGGATCTCGGTCGAAGACGATCCGGACCTCGAGGTGGTCCTCTGGCAGGAGCTCAGCGGCGTGACCCTGACCCCCGGACCGGCATACGTCGACCTCGAAGGTCGGCGCTACACCAACGACGAGGCCGGCACGGCGCAGTTCACATCGTTCGGAACGACGGGCCTCGCCCAGGTCGGTCGGATGCGCTACCACGATTACGCGGCGGGCAGCGCCCGACTCTCCTTCGAGGACTACGGCGGCGGGTGGGAATGCGCACGCGGCGAGGTGCTCGCCCATTCGGAGTACCGCATCTACCCGTCGAATCCCGGCCCGGGGCAGCGGTGAGCCCGTTCACCGACCTCGACGTCGCGTTCTCCGATACTCGGGCCGGTCAGCTCGGTTTCTCGCTGACCGCGCCCCAGCGTGAGCCGCTCGCCACGGCAGATCACACCATCGGGTCGTTGACGTTCTCCATCCGGCTGCTCGGTGCCAGCCACCAGATCGTCGTCACCGACGACGCGCACGAACTGTGCGAGACGGTCGCCTGCCTGCCCGACATCACCACCGCACTGCCGGACAGTTTCCAGGCCGACGGCTACGTGTTCTCCTCGCGCGTCATCGAGTGCAGCTCCGATGCGATGGCCGAGATGGTCGAACAGATCGAGTCGGAGGTCGATGGACATGCGCGCGACGGGCTGCCCGCGTTACTCGGACGATTCCCCGGCAACGAGCTCGCGGTGACGGCGGTGACCGCCGACATCTACGACGACGCGCTCGTCTGGCGCACCTGGCACACCTATCCCCAGGCAGGCGAGGTGGTGGTCACGTCGAGCCGAATGGACCGGGACGCCCTGGCGGTCCGGCCATGACCTATCCGACGGCAGGAAACAACCCGGAAGGCCAACGGCATGGCCCGCAGGGGCCCAGCTGGTCCGGCGGGCCTCCGGGACCGGGTGATCCGACCCGCAGGCTGCGGCGGATACGCAATACCATCATCGCGCTCATCGTGATCGTCGCGTTCATAGTGCTCGGCTCGTGCGCGGTCAGCGCGCTTCGCGGATCAGGAGGTGGGGATGCGAAGGCGTACGTGACGTCGCATTACCAGCGCGACAGTTCGCTCGACGAATCCGACGTCGACGCATACATCGCCGACGGCGACCCGTCGACTGTGTCAGCACAACTCGCGTCCGCACAGAGCCCCACCGATCAGCGCGCGGGCGACTCTGCCGGCGCGGGAAACATCGCAGGTACGCAGTTTCTGCAGTATCCCGGCTACCTCATCGGCCTTTTCCCTTATGCCACAGGCAAAACCAAGGTGATGGTCAGTCGCGACTACCGATCCGGGTACAACCACTATCACAGCTACGTCGGCGGCTATTGGGTCCCGACACCCGACTTCTCGGGATCGGGAAGCTCCAACCGCGGCGGTGGCAGTGGAACCGGAAAGTAAGGCGCACAAGCGCAGAGCGGGATGCACGTTCCGCCCACACACAGCAGTCCGACCAGAGCAAGCATGAGACACGGGAGTACACACATGATCTCGGCCGACGCGATCCTCACCAACGCCTACTATGCCGCCGCCTACGCGGGTGTCGGGGTGTTGCTGATGCTGATCTCCTTCGCTGTCATCGACGCTCTGACGCCGGGCAATCTGCGTCATCAGCTGTGGATCGACCGGAACCGCAATGCGGGAATCCTCGTCGGCTCCAACCTGATTGCGGTCGCGATCATCGTCACCGCTGCGATCGCGGCGAGCGAGGGGCGCCTCGCCGTCGGGTTGACCTACACCGTCATCTACACACTCATCGGCCTCGCGGTGATGTGCGCGACGTTCTTCATCATCGACCTGTTCACTCCGGGCAAGCTGGGTGAGATCGTCATCGGGGCAGAAAGCCACCCCGCGGTGTGGGTTCACGGCATCTCCCACGTCGGCATCGCCGTGATCGTCGCCGCCGCAATTCTGTGACGCTCCTGGCCGACGACGTCGCTCCGCGATCACGGTTTGCCCGTGTCGGATTGCTCGCGGTCGTATTCGTCTGCGCGGCATGCGGTCTCGTATACGAACTGGCACTGGTGTCGCTCGGCTCGTATCTGATCGGCAACACCGCGACACAGGCGTCGATCGTCCTGGCGGTCATGGTCTTCGCGATGGGCGTCGGCTCGCTCGCAGCAAAACCCCTGCAGCGGCATGCGATCACGGCGTTCGCAGCCATCGAACTCACCCTGGCACTGCTTGGCGGACTGTCGGTCTTGGCGCTGTACGCGGCGTTCGCGTATCTGTCGCTGTACACCCAGGCACTTGTGGTGGTCGCCTTCGTGTTGGGTCTGCTGATCGGCGCGGAGATCCCGCTGCTGATGGTGCTGTTGCAGCGTATTCGCAAGCAGGAGGCGGGTTCTGCGGTCGCCGACCTGTTCGCCGCCGACTACATCGGAGCACTCATCGGCGGACTGTGCTTCCCATTCGTACTGCTGCCCGTGTTCGGACAATTGCGCGGTGCGATCGTCGTCGGCCTCGTCAACGCCATCGCCGGCTGCTTCCTGGTCTTCGTGATGTTTCGGAAGTCGCTGACGCGCAACGGGTTCGCTGTGCTGAGTGTGGCCGCTGTCGCGGTGATCGCGGTATTGGTGGCCGCGCTGGTCTATGCCGACCGTTTTGAGGTGACCGCTCGTCAGGCGATGTACCGAGACCCGATCGTCGCAGCAGAACGTACGCAGTATCAGGACATCGTGATCACCGAGCGACGCATCGGGTCCGGGCGCGACACGCGGCTGTATCTGAACGGGGACCTGCAGTTCGCATCGAGCGACGAGTACCGCTATCACGAAGCACTCGTCCACCCCGCGATGGCCGACGCGGTGGCCCGCAGCAGCATCGGCGGGTCAACGCCTACGTCGGTACTCGTCCTCGGTGGCGGCGACGGCCTCGCCCTACGAGAAGTGTTGCGCTATCCCGGTGTTCGGCCGACGCTCGTCGAACTCGATCCCGCGATGATTCACCTCGCACGCACTGATTCCCGACTGCTCGAGTTGAACCGCAACTCGATGAACGATCCGCGCGCGAACATCGTCACCGCCGACGCCTTCACATGGTTGCGACAGCAGCACGAGCGGTACGACGTGATCATCGTCGACATGCCCGACGCAGACGAATCAGCAACAGCCAAGCTGTATTCGACCGAGTTCTACTCACTCGTGAAGGCCCATTCCGCACCAGGCGGGCGGATCGTCGTGCAGTCCGGCTCACCGTATTTCGCGCCGAAGTCGTACTGGTGCATCGGGTCGACGCTGCGTTCTGCCGGGCTCGCCGTGACGCCGTACCACGTCGACGTCCCGTCGTTCGGCGACTGGGGATTCTTTCTCGCCGATGAGGGCGCGGCCCCGAAGCTCCACCTGCACGCTCCGGGGCCGATGCGCTTCCTCAGCGAAGCCGAACTGTCTGCGGCCGCGGTGTTCCCACTCGACCGACAACCACTCGACATGCCGCCGTCAACCCTGATGGACCCGCGGATTCTGCGCTACGCCCAAGGCGAGTGGGCCACCTACTGATTCGGGAAAGCGGCTACTGCGGGTCGACGAAGATGTCATACTCGATCGGGTCCTGCCCGCCGTAGATCGAGAAGTCGGTGACACCGTCCTCAGCCAATACCTCGACGTCGAGGTAGCACCGGCCGGTCTGCGTGGAGTCCTTGGAGAGCACAGCGACAGCGGCGTCAGCCATGATCTGTGGCGATCGGGAGTGCGCGACGGCGTCGTCGCCACCGAGCAGGTTGCGGACTGCGGCGGTCGCAATCGTCGATTCCGGCCACAGGCAGTTGCTCGCGACGGCGGCGTCGGCATATTCGGCGGCGAAACCCATTGCCGCAAGCGTCATTCCGTACTTGGCCAGCATGTAGCCGGGGTGCTTGCCCAGCCACTCTGCGCTCATGTTGAGCGGCGGTGACAGCGTGAGCACGTGCGCGTTCGGCGACTTCCGAAGGTACGGAAGGCATTTCTGGGTGAGCAGGAAGGTCCCACGGACGTTGACCTGCTGCATGAGATCGAACCGGTTTATCGGCAGATCTTCGGTCGGCGTCAGGTTCAACACGCTCGCGTTGTTGATGCAGATGTCGACGCCGCCGTAGGTATCGACCGCTGTTTGGACGGCACGCGCGACGTCGTCCTCATTACGCACGTCGCCGACGATGCCCGTCGCCTGGCCACCTGCTGCCTCGATCTCCTCGACGGCCGTGTGGATGGTGCCGGGTAGCTTCGGGTGCGGTGCGTCGGTCTTGGCCAGCAGCACGATGTTGGCTCCGCGTGCTCCAAGGGCGGTCGCGATCGCGAGGCCGATGCCGCGGCTACCACCTGAGATGACGGCCGTCCGTCCCGCGAAGGTCTGGTCGGGTGTTGACGACGATCCTGTAGCCACTGTTGACCCCTCTCGTGTGGTGATTGCACGGGCATACGCACATGTCACCACGGCACCAAATCCGCGAAATACGTTGTGCGCCCTGCACAATCGTATTCCATTTCGAAGAGCGAGCTGTCAGGCTGCTCCCGGGAGCAGGTTCGCACATGCACGGCAGAACGTCAAGACCGAGCGCTCGGTCGGGAATCCGATCAGGTGTGCACGCCCGGCGGTCGCGACCGCATTGCCGGCGTGGCCTACCAGCTCTCGGCGGCGACGCGTCGAAAATTGCTGCCGAGCACTGCCGCGATGTCGGAGTCGCCCCAGCCTCGCCGCGACAGGTGGGCCCCCAGGGTGATGAACACCTCGGGAGCCATCCACTGGATCGGCCCCCAACGGGTGTACGAATCGTCGAAGGAGTCCGGGTGATCGCGGACCTCGGCGAGGAAGTCAGCGGCGTCAAACGAGTGGTCGGTGCTGACGCCGACGTGGTCGATCCCGATGAGGTCGACGGCGTATTCGAGGTGGCGGGTCATCGCGTCGAGGGTGGGCGTATTGGGGCCGAGGAAGATCCCGACGCCGGTGATGCCGACGACACCACCGGTGCGGGCACATTCGCGTGCCTGATCGTCGGTGATGTTGCGCGGATGGTCCCAGACCGAGCGCATGCACGAATGGCTGTAGATCACCGGCTTGGTCGACGTGTCACACAGGTCGAGGCCGGTACGGACACTGCAGTGCGAACCGTCGGGAACCATTCCGGCAGAGTTCATTTCGGCCACCAGCTGTCGCCCCCACCGAGTGAGTCCGGTGTCCGTGGCGTCCAGACAACCGCATCCCGCCGCGTTGGCGTGGTTGTAGGTGGGCAACATGGTGCGCACGCCGAGTTCGACGAAGCGGCGGACGTTGTCGAGGTCGCCGTCGAGCGGGTTGGAGTCCTCGAGATCGAAGCCGACGGCGATCTGTCCGCGGTCAGCCGCGGCGTCGATGTCGTCGAGCGATGCGACAACCGTCAGGTCACTGCGGCGCGAGATGGCAGAACGAAAGTGCGCCAACAGGTTTGTCGAGTCGGCATGGGTCTGTGGCGCGTAGCCGACGTTGACCGAGACATACGTCGTGCCCGGCCGCGAGAACCTGGTCAGGTAGCCGACGTCGGCGTCGGGTTGCAGCGGCAGACACGCGTGCTGGTCCCAGAGGAGCGTCATCGTAGCTCCTCTCCCAACTGGTCCGTCGTCGCACATCCGTCATCGCAGACACTCGTTTCTGCCACATACCGCTCGCATGCTCGCAAGAATGGTCGCATGAAAAGTGCTGACCCCGCCGAGGCGCCGTTGGGGTCGATGTCTGATGTCTGATGGTGTGGCCGTACTGATCGCGGTGCTCGCCATTGCCGCGATCGCTATGGTCGCGGTGCTGCTCCGAACGCGCCGCGTCGTAGCGACACCCACCGAACGCGCTGTGCACTCCACGCTGAACACCGCGTCGAGGGCCGCCCGCCCGTTGCGGCGGGGTCTGACAACCGAGTCGGCGCAGGAGGCGCTCGGTCCGCTGCGAACCCTCACCGCCACCGATGCGATCGCCCTGTACGACGCGGATGGCACACGACTCGCCCGCGACGAGCCGCACATCTGGGACGAACGGCTGCTGAGCCGGGCCAACGACATCGCCGCGACCGCGGGTGAAGAACTGCGGCACGTGTTGCTCCGCGATCCTGTCGGCGTCGACGCGCGCATACGTGCGCTGATCGCCCAGCCGCTCGTGGTGGACGACGTCGCCGTAGGCGTACTCGTCGTCGCATCCGTTCGGCTACCGGGTCCGGGCATGCTGAGCGCGATCTCGGAGGTCGCGCGCTATGCGTCGAGTCAACTCGAGCTCGCAGACCTCGACGCGTCACGAGCTCGTCTGGACCGCGCGGAGGTTCTCGCACTACGCGCACAGATCAGTCCGCATTTCATCTACAACGCGTTGAGCACCATCGCGTCGTTCGTACGAACCGATCCGGACCGCGCACGCGAGCTCATCCTCGACTTCGCCGACTTCACCCGCTATTCCTTCCGCGCCGCGGGCGAATACACGGTGCTGGCCGACGAACTGCGCAACATCGACCGCTATCTCACGCTCGAGCGTGCTCGCTTCGGCTCGGCGCTCGACGTGCGGCTGCAGGTCGCCCCGGAGGTGCTCGGCGTCGTACTCCCCTTCCTCGCCCTGCAACCCTTGGTGGAGAACGCGGTGCGGCACGGCGTCGCGGCGCGAGGTGGTGGAACGATCTCGATCGTCGCCCGCGACGAGGGCACCGACTGCGTCATCGCCGTCGAGGACGACGGTGTGGGAATGGACCCGGAGTTGCTGCGCTCTGGAGCTATCGACGCACTCGACGCGACGTCGACCGAACCCACCGAGGAGACGTCGGGCGCGCGGGTGGGGTTGACCAACGTTGACCATCGCCTGCGCGCTGCGTTCGGCAACAACTACGGTCTAGTGGTCGAGACAGGTGTGGGTGCCGGCACGAAGGTCAGCATGCGGGTGCCGAAGTTTCGCGCAGGTGTGCGTGTGGAGCAGTCGCCGACGCACCCAGCAACGCCGACACAGGAGGCGAACCCGCGATGACCCTGACCGTTCTAGCCGTCGACGACGAACCTCCGGCGCTCGACGAGTTGGTGTACCTGCTCGAACGGAGAACAGATGTCGGCGAGGTGATCCGCGCGGGTGACGCCACCGCCGCTCTGCGCGAACTCGCCGAGAACTCGGTGGAGGCGATCTTTCTCGACATCAATATGCCTGGACTCTCCGGAATCGAACTTGCCCGTGTACTCGGCAACTACTCCGACCCGCCGTCGATCGTGTTCGTCACGGCACACGAGGATCGTGCGGTGGATGCGTTCGACGTCGGCGCCGTCGACTATCTGTTGAAGCCACTGCGCGAGGAGCGGCTCGGGCAGGCCGTCGAACGTGCGGTTGCCGCGCGGTCAGCTGTCGGTGCGGACTCACGTCAAGACGTCAACGACGATGTGATCCCCGTGGAGCTGTCCGGGGTGACCTCGTTGGTGCGGCGTGATTCGATCTCCTGGGTCGAGGCCGTCGGCGATTACGCCCGACTACATTCGGACTCCGGTGCACACCTGGTGCGCATACCGCTTTCCACGCTCGAATCCCGCTGGCGTGAGCACGGTTTCAGCCGCGTGCACCGTTCGTACCTGGTGAATCTGCCGATGGTCGGTGGAATGCGCACCAGCGGGTCTCAGACCCTGGTCTGTGTACGGGCAAACGGCGCGTCGCCTGCCGTGGAGCTTCCGGTGAGTCGACGTCAATCCCGGGAGTTGAAGGAGCGCCTCGTCCACGATCCACTTCGTGCCTACCGGACGCCGTCCGGCGACGACACATGAGCGAGCCGTCGACTCCCCGCCGTGAGCGCGTCGTGTTGGCACAGAGACGGGGTGCCAGGAGGGTTCGCACGCGCGTCGAGGTCCGGGAGCAAACCGAGGTCGGCGATGCATTGGTGCGGGGTCTGATGCGCGCCCAGCTCGGTCTCGCGCTTCGGCTCGGCGTCACGACGGGTCTGCTCATTGCCTCCATTCCGTTGCTGGGCACCGTCTTTCCGACGTTGGGCGAGGCGACGATTGCCGGTGTCCGACTGAACTGGCTTGTCCTCGGCGTGCTGATCTATCCACTGCTCTACCTGGTCGGCCGGGTGTACGTGCGAATCGCGGAGCAGGCCGAGGACGACTTTCTCGGACTCATCGAGGAGGACACCGACGCGAGCGTCGACGGCGGCACCGATGCGAGCGTCGACGGCGGCACCGACGCGAGCGTCGACAGCGGCACCGACGTTGTCGTCGAGAATGGCGAGAACCCGTGACCGACTACGGTATTCGCATCGTCACCGCGGCGGCGCTGCTCCTCGCTGCGCTCGCGACGGTGGCGGTCGGTGTCTACGGTGGCAGGAGATCGCGCACGACCTCCGACTTCCTCGTCGCCTCGCGCGCGGTCAGTTCGCGGCGCAACGCAACGGCGATCTCAGGCGAATACCTCTCTGCGGCATCGTTTCTGGGAGTGGCGGGGTTGGTCGCCAAGTACGGCGCCGATGCGCTGTGGTACCCGGTCGGCTTCACCGCGGGATACCTCGGCCTGTTGATGTTCGTTGCGGCACCGCTGCGCCGATCCGGTGCGTACACGGTGCCGGATTTCGCGGAGTTCAGACTCGGTTCGCGAGCGGCACGCCAGACCGCGATGGTTGTCGTCGTCGTGGTCTGCCTGATGTATCTGATTCCCCAGCTCCAAGGCGCGGGACTGACTTTGAACATCCTGCTCGGCGCACCCGTGTGGGTGGGGGTGGTTCTCGTCGGAGCGATCGTCGTCGTGAACGTGGTGGGCGGCGGCATGCGGTCGATCACCTTCGTCCAGGCGTTTCAGTATTGGCTCAAGCTGACGGCCATCGGGATTCCGACGATTGCGCTTCTCGTGGTGTTCTTCGCAGATCGGCCCGCACTTGGAGAACCCGCACCCCCTCGAGTGTCCGAAGCGACGACGGTCGACGTCACCACGGATGTGGTTGTGGCAGTACCGGAGACCGACGGTGTCGAGGTGACAGGCATCGTCGACGGCGAGCCCGTCAACGACGCACCGTTCGCGTCGGCGGGTGAACACACCGTTGCGGCGGGGAGCACGATCCACCTGCGCGCAGGAGCAGCGACGCCCGTTGTGGCAGGCACACCGTCGACAGGCCGGCGATGGCTCGCGTCCGGCGGCGGATTCGGTGGCCCGCACGCACTTTTCGCCGTCTTCTCGCTGATCGTCGCAACGTTCCTCGGCGTGATGGGGCTGCCGCACGTACTGGTGCGCTTCTACACCAACCCGGATGGACGCTCGGCGCGTCGAACCGCGGTAACCGTCATCGTCCTGCTCGCCGTGTTCTACCTCTTCCCCCTGCTCCTCGGCGTGCTTGCCCGGGTGTACGTCCCCCAACTCCTCATCACCGGAACCGCCGACGCCGCGGTGCTGTTGCTCCCGAGCGCAGCGGTCGGAGGCATTCTCGGCGAACTGTTCGCCGCGCTGGTCGCGGCAGGCGCCATCGCGGCGTTCCTCGCTACGTCGTCTGGTCTGCTCATCAGCGTTGCGGGGGCACTGTCGACCGACGTGCTGCCAGGTCGGGTCCGCGACTTTCGACTCGCAGCCGCGATCGGTGGTGCACTCGCGATCGTCATCTCGTTCGCCGCGTCCGATCTCGAACTGTCGCGGACCGTCGGGTTCGTCTTCGCCATCGCCGCGTCGACGCTGTGTCCGCTTCTCGTACTCGGCATCTGGTGGCGCGGGTTGACGCCCGCGGGCGCCATCGCGGGCCTTGCCGTTGGCGGGCTGTCGTCCGGCATCGCGACGTCACTGGCGATCGCGGACGTCGTGGACGACGAGCTCGGCAACGGCTGGCCGTCGGCGATCATCGGCTACCCGGCCGCTGTCACCGTTCCACTCGCCTTCGTGACCATGATCTGTGTGAGCGCGATGACCCACCGCCACAGGATCGCCGACGTGTCGCAGATCTTCGCGCGGATGCATGTGCCGGAACGGCTCGGCCTGAGCGTCGAACGGGTGCCAGAGGAGCCATGACACCGCGGCGACAAGGTTGTACGAGTATTTGACGACGCCCAGAGGGCAACCGTTCGTCGGCCCGTAACGACCGCTCGGCGCACGATTCGCGGTCTTCATCGTGTGACCTGCGACACCTCTTGTGAGTGATCTCCGTCTCTTCGAGAGTTGACGGGTATCCACATCACACGAGTTCTTTCGGAGGCACGGTGTCAACCACAGAGCACGTACCCGAAGCGCATTCCGCGCCGACGGGGCAACAGTTCATCGACATGCAGCGCAGTGACCAGTTTCAGGATCTTCGTACGACGTTGCGCCGGTTCGTCTTTCCGATGACTGCGTTCTTCCTCATCTGGTACGGCCTCTACGTGGCCCTCGGCGCCTTCGCGCACGACTTCATGGCCACTCCGGTCTGGGGCAACATCAACGTCGGTCTGATTCTGGGTCTGCTGCAGTTCGTCTCGACCTTCGTCATCACCGGGGCCTATGTGCGGTTTGCCAATCGTGAGCTCGACCCCAGGGCAGCCGCTCTCCGCGAAGAGATGGACGCAGAATGCGCGGGCGCCGCACAGCGCTCCAACGCCACACAGGGCACCGATGAGGGAGTGACCCGATGAACTCCTCTGCCACACTTCATCTCGCCGCCGGAACGGTCGGGAACCCCGTCGCCAACATCGCGATCTTCGCCGCGTTCGTGGCGATCACCATGTTCGTGGTGATCCGCGCGAGCCGAAACAACTCAACCGCCGCGGACTATTTCACCGGTGGCCGAGCATTCTCCGGCCCGCAGAACGGAATTGCGATCGCGGGTGACTACCTCTCTGCGGCAAGCTTCCTCGGCATCGCGGGTGCCATCGCCGTCTATGGATACGACGGGTTCCTCTACTCCATCGGCTTCCTCGTCGCATGGCTGGTCGCACTCCTCCTCGTTGCCGAATTGCTGCGCAACACAGGGAAGTTCACCATGGCGGATGTACTGAGTTTCCGATTGAGGCAACGCCCCGTCCGACTCGCCGCCGCGATCTCGACGCTGGTTGTCTCCCTGTTCTATCTGCTGGCGCAGATGGCGGGCGCCGGAGGCCTCGTTGCGCTCCTCCTCGACGTCGAATCGCGCACCGGCCAGTCGATCGTGATCGCCGTGGTCGGCGCACTGATGATCGTCTACGTGCTCGTCGGCGGAATGAAGGGAACCACGTGGGTGCAGATCATCAAGGCCGTCCTGCTGATTGCGGGCGCGGCCATCATGACCCTCATGGTACTCGGCAAATTCGGGATGAACTTCTCGGAGATCCTCGGCTCTGCGCAGCATGCCATTTCGGGGTCGTCGAGTGAGAAGATCGCCTCGCATGACGTGCTCGCGCCCGGAGCCAAATACGGCGGCTCGGTGGAATCGAAGATCAACTTCATCTCGTTGGCTGTTGCACTCGTGCTCGGTACCGCGGGGCTCCCGCATGTGTTGATGCGTTTCTACACAGTTCCCACCGCCAAGGAGGCTCGACGCTCCGTTGTCTGGGCCATTGCTCTGATCGGCGCTTTCTACCTCTTCACGCTCGTGCTCGGTTACGGCGCTGCTGCGATCGTCGGTCCGGACCGCATCATGGCCGCAGCGGGCAAGGAGAACGCCGCAGCACCGCTACTGGCCTTCGAACTCGGTGGTGTCATCCTGCTCGGAGTGATCTCCGCGGTCGCCTTCGCGACGATCCTCGCCGTCGTCGCGGGATTGACCATCACCGCGTCAGCGTCCTTCGCGCACGACATCTACGGCAGTGTCATCAAGCGCGGCAGGGCAAGTGAAGCCGACCAGGTGCGCGTATCACGGATGGCCGCGGTGACTCTCGGTGTGCTCGGCATCGTGCTCGGCATTCTCGCCAACGGTCAGAACGTCGCCTTCCTCGTGGCACTCGCGTTCGCGATTGCAGCAGCAGCCAACCTGCCGACGATCCTGTTCTCGCTGTACTGGAAGCGATTCAACACCCGCGGTGCGCTGTGGAGCATCTACGGCGGGCTCGGGCTGACGTTGATCCTCATCATCTTCTCACCGGCAGTGTCAGGCAAGGCGACATCGATGCTTCCCGGCTCCGATTTCGCGTGGTTCCCGCTGGAGAACCCGGGGATCGTGGCAATCCCGGTCGCGTTCCTGCTCGGGATCGTCGGAACGCTGACTGCGCCCACGGATCGGGGCACTCCGGAACGCAATGCGGAGATGGAGGTGCGTTCACTCACCGGGATCGGCGCCGAAAAGGCTGTGGCGCACTGATGTAGCGGAGCTGTACAGCCTGGTAGGGCCAGCGATGCCGGGCACTCGATCGACAACCGAGTGCCCGGCATCGTGCTGTGCACAGGCAAGTTCAACCGGCCGTCGTGCGCGCGTCCTGAATCCGCGCGAACGGCCGGGCCGCCTCGAGTTGGTATGCCAGTTCCAGCAGCGTCCGTTCGTCGCCGATGTCGCTGCAGAAGTGCACTCCCACAGGCAATCCCGTCGACGACTGTGCCAGCGGCAGGCTCACTGCGGGCGTACCGGAGGTGTTGTTGATCGGCGTGAACGAGACGTATCGCATCAACCGCTCGAAGACGACGTCGAAATCGCCTGCGGGGTCGAGGTATCCGATCTCGGGGGTGGTATGTGCGAGTGTCGGCGAGAGCACCACGTCGAACCGTGTGAACATCTCCCGAAACGTCGCGGTGGAGCGTGTGAGCGCGCGGATCATCGCGGGGGTGTGCCACATGCGACGCAGATACTTCCGTGACAGTCCGCGCGTGAACGCATCGAGCTGTGATCGCTCGAATCCCTTGCCGTAGGACCGCTTTCCGAAATGGTCGATGAAGAAGGCCAGCAGCGCCCAATACTCGGTGAAGTCGTCGACGTATCGTCTGTCGACGGGGACCGGCACATGTTCGACGCCGTGCCCGAGCGTCTCGAGCAGTTCGGCGACGCCTGCCACGGCGGTCTCTGTGTCGCGGTCGAGCAACTGTCCGGTGATCGGTTCGGTCATCATCGCGATGCGGAGCTGACGTCGACTCTCGCCGGCCACGAGTCCGATGGCGGGCAGATCGGCTGCAGGTCGGTACTTTTCGGTATCGGCGAGGAAGTGTGCGGTGTCGCGCACCGAGCGGCTCACGATTCCGTTGGCAATCAGGTCGATCGGCATCTGCTTGGATTCGGCCGTCAGCAACAGCCGTCCCCGACTCGGCTTGAAACCCACCAGGCCGCACGCGGCCGCGGGGATACGGATCGACCCGCCTCCGTCATTCGCGTGCGCGATAGGAAGCGCGCCTGCCGCGACCAGAGCGGCCGACCCTCCCGATGAAGCGCCACAGGAGAATTCGGTGTTCCACGGATTGCGGGTGGGCGGCCTGTCGACGAACTCCGTTGTCGCGGTGAGCCCAAAGGCGGGCAAGGTCGACGCACCGACGATGTTCACACCGGTTGAGACGAACTGTTCGAGGAGCGGTTCGGTGGTCGACGCGGGGGTGCCCTCGATCGTCAAGAACAACACGGACTTTGCCGGGATTTCGACTCGTAACGGCTCTGCCGCTACTCCTGACACCCCCGCGCCGACCACCGAACCGCTCCTCGAACAGTTCGTCTCAACCGGTGTGAACATCGTCGGTGCGTCGACCT
>NZ_LZMO01000112.1:0-1207 GCF_001665715.1 Gordonia sp. 852002-10350_SCH5691597 | reverse complement strand
TCGAGGACAGATGGCGGAAGGCGGACGGCTCTCCGAGCGCAGCCGATGGCAAGGGGAAGCGTTGGCGCGCAAGGTATGTCGACGATGCGGGCCGGGAACACGCGCAGGGATTTGTGCGCAAGGTTGACGCGCAACGATGGCTGGACGAGGTGACCGCGACATTCGTCACGGGCAGTTACGTTGATCCTGGTGCAGGACAGGTCACGGTCGGGCAGGTCTACGCCTCATGGTCAGCAGCTCAGTCCCACATATCGCCGAAGACGGCAGCGACGCGGCGCAGCGTATGGGATAGCCGCGTCAGTCCGCAGTGGGCTGACGCCCCGGCTGGGTCGGTGCAAACGTCAGCGGTGCGGGCGTGGGTGGCTCGGTTGGCTGCCGAGGAGGTCGGGGTGCCGACCATCGAGAACGCGTTCGGGCTGTTGCGCCAGGTGCTCGGCGCGGCTGTCGAGGATCGCCGTATTCCGCGCAACCCCTGCGATGGGGTAAAGCTGCCCAAGCGCCAGCACGCGGACCGGGCCTACCTGTCGCACGAGCAGGTGCAGGCGCTGGCAGGCGCTGTCGAGCGCAATCCCGAAGTGGTGCGGTTCCTGGCCTACACCGGCCTGCGGTGGGGTGAGATGGCCGCATTGCGGGTGCAGGATTTCGACATGCTGCGTCGTCGGGTGAACGTGTCGCGGTCGGTCACCGAGTCCGGTGGTCTGGTGTGGTCCACGCCGAAGACGCACGAGCGGCGGTCGGTGCCGTTCCCTGCTGTTCTGGCCGATGAGCTGGCTGCGCTCATGGCGGGTAAGGGTCGCGACGAATTGGTGTTCGTGGACTTGCGTGGCGGGGTGTTGCGCAACTCGAACTGGCGCGCTCGGGTGTTCGAGCCCGCGGTGCGGGGGTTGCAGGATTGCGGCGAGTTCCCTGACCTGACGCCGCATGACTTGCGGCATACGGCGGCGTCGCTCGCGATCAGCGCGGGCGCGAATGTGAAGGCGGTTCAGCGGATGCTCGGGCACGCGAAGGCGTCGATGACGTTGGACACGTATGCAGATCTGTTCGACACCGATTTGGACGGAGTTGCGGACGCGTTGGATGCGGCGATCCGTTCTACTGCGGACGCACTGCGGACGGACTCGGGCAAGAAAAAACCCGCAAGCCTCTGACCTGCGGGTTTTCGGTGGAGCTAAGGGGAATCGAACCCCTGACCTACTCGATGCGAACG
>NZ_LZMO01000111.1:0-31200 GCF_001665715.1 Gordonia sp. 852002-10350_SCH5691597 | reverse complement strand
CGCGTCGTCGAGCGCGCGACCCGACAGCGCGCGTGAGTGTGTGATGTCGCCGATGGCTCCACTCGAAGGCTCGACGGTGTAAAAGGTCGTGCCGCTGTCGCCGCAGTCGACGACGACCACCGACCGGTACCTCCCGATCTGGCCCGTTTCGATCAAGCAGGCCACCACGGCCTCCTCAACGGAGACGAGGTGGATCTGCCGGCGTGGACCCGACCCCGTCGAGCCGATGAGCTCACGCCCGAGATCGCCGCCTGCCGCGACACCGATCGGCCCCACGCGTCGTTCGGCGCCGCGCGCGGCGTCGAGCATGAGGTCGATGCCCGCGTTGACTCTGCCCGAGGTGTCGTGACCATCGCTGGGATCGACGTCGATCACCCGTGACTCCACGAGTTCGCGACCCGAGCCGTCACGCGTGAGCAGGACGAAGTGGATCATGCCCTGACCCAAGGAAACACCCATCGACGTCGTCTCGTCGTGGGTGGAGCGATCGTGTGGTCTATCCAGCGTCGAAGAGATTGGTTGCCTGCCCGTTTGTCGCCGTTCGTCGTTCGCCGTTCAGTGCGACGCGCTCTACGCACAGCCGCAGCGCACCACGACTCACTCGGTGCGCTCACGCCTGGGTTCAATCGATCCAGAGGTCCCGGATGCCGATCCAACAGGTGCCAGATCAGCTCACGTCACGGGACACTTTACCGAAGCGTGCTCCATATTGTAATCAATCCGTGCCCAACGGATCTATTGACGCAGCTAGCCATAGCATGAGGGATCCAACGCTGGCAAGGGATATAACGTCGAAGAATCTACCTCTGACCTGCAGTAATCCCACTCGTGACGTTGGCAACACCGCGCGCATGAATGCGCCGAGAAGCAGAGCCGTTCCGAAAACGAACGAACCACGTCGCCAACGGTCGAACAACACCAGCGCCGCTCCGGCGATCACGCCGAGCATCACCAACAGATAGGGAATCTGCGCGATGTAGGCGCGGACCCGACGGGCATGGCGAAGCTGTCGCACCCGCGCATCCGTCGCTGAGTTCACCGTCCGGAATCTCCGGCGACGCTCACTCCGGCTGCGAGATCTGCCTCTGCACGCTCGACCACATTGACGAGCAGGAACGCTCGCGTCAGTGGCCCGACGCCGCCCGGATTCGGCGACACATATCCCGCGACGTCCCACACGTCGGGAGCGACGTCGCCGACCAGACCGTCCTCGGTGCGGCTGACGCCGACATCGATGACCGCTGCCCCCGGCTTGACCATGTCTCCGGTCACCAGATGCGGCACACCCGCCGCCGCCACGACGATGTCGGCACGCTTGATCTCTGCGGCGAGGTCGCGGGTTCCGGTGTGACACAGCGTCACGGTCGCGTTCTCACTGCGTCGAGTGAGAAGCAGGCCGATCGGGCGTCCGATCGTCACACCACGGCCGACGACGGTGACGCGGGCACCATTGATCGGGATGTCGTAGCGCCGCAGCAGGTGGATCACGCCGCGCGGTGTGCATGGGAGCGTCGACTCCTTGCCGAGGACGAGTCGTCCGAGGTTGATCGGGTGCAGACCGTCGGCGTCCTTGGCGGGATCGATCCGCTCGAGCGCGGCGTTCTCGTCGAGATGTCGCGGCAGCGGGAGTTGCACGATGTAGCCGGTGCAACCGGGGTCTGCGTTGAGCTCGTCGATGGCTGCGTTGAGGTCTTCGGTGGTGGCATCCGCGGGTAGATCCTTACGAATCGACGCGATGCCGATCTTGGCGCAGTCGGAGTGCTTGCCCTTGACGTAGGACTGCGATCCCGGATCGTCGCCGACGAGGATCGTGCCAAGACCCGGCATCACGCCGGCCATCCGCAGCTTGTCGACGCGTTCACGGAGATCGGCGAAGATCTCGTCGCGGGTCAGCTTGCCGTCGAGTCGTATCGCGCTCACCCGTCCATTGTTCCATCCTGTCCGAGGCTCGGTGTCAGGTGTGCAGGTGTCGTGTGTCAGATGTCGGGGTCGCGATGCGTTGCGCCCATCCGAGTACCGTGCTGCCATATGCCCACGAACGCCGCCCGCCCGGTCACCATCGCCGACGTCAGGAGGGCGCGAGGCCGCATCGCGACGCACGTTCGACGCACGCCGGTGCTGCGCGCGGAGATCGACACGGTCAGCGGAAGTGTTCCGGTGGTCTTCAAGCTGGAGTACCTGCAGCTCGGCGGCTCGCTCAAAGCCCGCGGAAGCGTGAATGCCGTGCTCGCGGCACGCGACGCGGGAGAGCTCGCAGATAGTGGAGTGGTGGTGGCGTCCGGCGGAAACGCCGCGATCGGCGCAGCGCATGCGGCGCGGATCGTCGGCACGCGGTGCACCGTCGTCGTACCCGAGAACGCGCCACCGGTGAAGGTGACGGCGCTGCGGGATCTGGGAGCCGACGTGCGTCTACACGGCTCCAGGTATCACGACGCGGCCGAGTTCGCGGGTGCGCTCGCCACGAAGACGGGTGCGCTGCTGCTCCACGCGTACGACCTTCCCGACATCGTCGCGGGCGCCGGGACCATCGCCCTCGAGTTGGCCGCAGACGTTCCCGGGCCGCAGACCGTCGTCGCATGCGTGGGAGGCGGCGGACTGCTCGGAGGTCTCGCAGCTGCCCAGCGCCCCGGCGATCGTCTCGTCGGCGCGGAGCCCACCGGAGCGTCGAGTCTGCATCAAGCGGTGAAGGCGGGTGGGCCGGTGTCGGTCGAGCTCGACAGCATCGCCGCGGACTCGTTGGGCGCCACCAGGATCGGCGACATCTGCTGGTCGACCATCGCCGACAAGGCAGTCGAGAGCGTCGTCGTCTCCGACGACGAGATCATCGCCGCGCGTCGAATGCTGTGGGAACGGTTCCGCATCGTCGTCGAGCACGGCACCGCCACCGCGGTCGCAGCGGTCGCCGCAGGGCTGGTGACGCCAGCCCCCGACTCGACGCTCTGCGTGCTGCTGTGCGGAGCCAACACCCGACCCGACGACCTCTGAGCCGACTGGGCGCCGACCGCCCCGACAAGGCGTCGGATCACGCTCTGCACAATGGACGCCATGTTCCGCATCATGTTCTATCAGCCGTGCATCCCGCCCAACACGGGTAACGCGATCCGGCTGGCTGCCAACACCGGCAGCGAACTCCATCTGATCGAGCCGCTCGGTTTCTCGATGTCCGACGCTCAGGTGAAACGGGCAGGCCTCGACTACCACGAGATGGCGAACGTGACCGTCCACCCGAACCTCGTCACAGCGTTCACCGAGCTGAAACCGCAACGCGTCTTCGCATTCACCGCGCATGCATCGCGATATCACACCGACGTCGACTATCAACCCGGCGACGTGCTGCTGTTCGGTCCGGAACCCACCGGACTCCCCGACGAGGTACTCGCCGAACCCGAGATCACCGACCGGCTTCGTATCCCGATGCTCGCCGGGCGACGCTCACACAACCTGGCGAACGCCGCGAGCATCGTCGTATACGAGGCGTGGCGACAGAACGGATTCGACGGCGCGGTGTGACGAAAGTACCTGCGCACGAACGGGACTGACGCACAGTCGGCGCCACGGAGCGCACAGTCGACACTGTGCGGGGCCCACTCGATGGAGGCGCGCGGGCTTAGTAGAACCCGACGGAAAGCCCGCCTAGCCCACGCGGAAACGCTTGGTGCGCGCGGTCGCTCCCCCGATGAGTGCCACCTTGGACTTCGGCACGCCGAGGTGCTTGGCGAGCAGTTCGGCGACCGCCTTGTTCGCCTTACCCTCGGTGGCGGGCTCGCGCACGTAGATGGTGATGGAACCGTCCGGCCCGGTCTCGACGAGCGGCCCCTTGCGACTGCTCGGTTTTGCCGTGACGATCACCTGTTTCGCCATCTGTTCCTCTCCCCGCTGTCGTTGTGCGCGAATGCTTTCCGCGCCGTTGTCAGTGCACATCTCACATCGGTGCACATCTCACATCACTGCAAATCCCACGTCAGTGCCAATCCCGCGAGCGGGTACCCACTCGAAGATCCATCCGCTGCAACCGATCTGCAACCACCGTCACCGCACCCTCTGCATTCTGCACTCTGCCGCGTACCAGCAGCGCCGACGCCGAGTGTGCCAACTCGCGATACCGCGACCACAGCCCGACCGAGCACACCACGTTGACCATCCCGGTCTCGTCTTCGAGGTTGATGAACGTCACGCCGGATGCTGTCGCCGGACGCTGCCGGTGGGTGACAGCCCCTCCGACGATGACACGTGACCCATCCGGCACAGACAATAGCGCCTCTGCGGGCAGGACACCTATCGCAGTCAACCGCGGACGCAGGAACTGCGTCGGATAGTTCGACGGCGTGATCCCCGTCGCCCAGGCATCGGTGGCGGCCAGCTCAACATCCGACAATCCCGGCAGCGTCGGTACCTGCGCAGATGACTCCAACTCGAGATGCTCGACGCTCGCGGAGGCCGCCGCGCCCGCCTCCCACAACGCTTGTCGTCGACTCATGCCGAAACACTCGAACGCACCCGCGCCCGCCAATCCCTCGAGGTGTGCGAGGTTGAGATCGGCTCGCCGCGACAGGTCGGTGATACTCGTATACGGACCGTCGGCTCCTCTTGATTCGACGATGCGCGCCGCGACGTCGTCTCCGACCCCGCGTATCGACGCCAACCCGAGCCGCACGTCGAGCCCATCGTTCTCCAACGTCGCCTCGGCCAGCGACGCGTTGATATGCGGCCGGTGCACGTCGACGCCGTGTCGGCGCGCATCGGCAACCAGCGACTGCGGCGAGTAGAAGCCCATGGGTTGCGCACGCAGCAGTGCCGCGCAGAAGGCCGCCGGATGGTGCAGCTTGAACCACGACGAGTAGAAGACCAACGATGCAAAACTCTGCGAATGACTCTCGGGGAAACCGAAATTGGCGAAGGCTGCCATTTTCTCGAAAATCCGGTCAGCGACCTCGTCGGTGATGCCGTGGGTGCGCTGCATACCTTCGTAGAAACGTCGACGAAGCCGCTGCATGCGTTCGGGCGAGCGCTTGGACCCCATCGCACGACGGAGCTGATCCGCCTCGGCGGCGTCGAATCCGGCGACGTCGACGGCCAACTGCATGAGCTGCTCCTGGAACAGCGGTACGCCGAGTGTTCGCTTGAGCGCTGGCCACATCGACGGATGTTCGACGGTCGGCTCCTCCTGGCCGTTGCGTCGGCGGATGAACGGGTGGACCGATCCGCCCTGGATCGGTCCCGGACGGATCAGCGCGACCTCGACGACGAGATCGTAGAAGCAGCGTGGCTTCAGTCGCGGGAGGGTTGCCATTTGCGCTCGTGATTCCACCTGAAAAACCCCGACAGAGTCTGCGCGACAGAGCATCTCGTACACCGCCTGCTCAGAGAGGTCGAGTTTGGCGAGGTCGACATGGATGTTCTTGTGTTCGGCGACCAGATCGATCGCGTAGTGCAGCGCCGAGAGCATCCCGAGACCGAGCAGATCGAACTTGACCAAACCGATTGCGGCACAGTCATCTTTGTCCCACTGCAACACGCTGCGATTCTCCATCCGCGCCCACTCCGTCGGGCAGACATCGGCAATGGGGCGATCACAGATCACCATCCCACCGGAGTGGATTCCGAGATGCCTTGGCATGTTGGCGATCTCGCTTGCGAGATCAAGCACGTCGTCGGGCGCGGTATCGGGCATCTTGCTCCAGGCGTCCTGCTGACCACTCGCGTAGCCGAGCGCTCGCGCCATGTCGCGCACCGACGATCGGCCCCGGTAGGTGATCACGTTGGCGACCTGCGCGCTGTACTCGCGGCCATACCGTCGGTACACGTACTGGATCGCCTCTTCACGACGGTCCGATTCGATGTCAACGTCGATGTCCGGTGGCCCGTCACGCTCAGGTGAGAGGAACCTCTCGAACAGCAACTCGTTGGCCACCGGGTCGACGTTGGTGATACCCAACGCGTAACACACCGCGGAGTTGGCGGCGCTCCCCCGGCCTTGGCACAGGATGTCGTTGCGTTTACAGAAGTCGACGATGTCGGCGACGACGAGGAAATAGCCGGGGAAGGTGAGCGTTTCGACGATCGCCAGCTCGTGCTCGATCTGCCGGTAGGCCGCCGGATGTTGGGCTGGTGTCCCATAGCGGCGTCGCGCGCGGGTCATGGTGAGATGCCGTAGCCAACTGGACTCCGTGTGCCCGGCCGGCACGTCGAACGGCGGCAACTGCGGCGCGATCAATCCGAGTGAGAATGCGCAGTCGTCGGCGAGGTCTGCCGCGGCGGCGATGGCGTCAGGATGCGCGGGCAGCAGGCGCATCATCTCGTCGCCGCTGCGCAGATGCGCACCGCCGACCCCCGGCATCCAGCCCGCGATGGTCTCGATGTCGGTGCGGGCACGGACCGCCGCCATCGCCAGCGCGAGGCGTCGACGGCGCGGCCCCGCGAAGTGTGCCCCCGACGTCGCGACGGTCGGCAGCCCGAATCGTCGCGCGAGGTCGGCGAGTACCGCATTGCGCTCGTCATCGTCGGGCAGGCCCTGAGCAGTGAGTTCGACGACGACGTCGTCGCGTCCGAACCGCTCGACCACTCCGCCAAGAGCGGCCTCGGCAGCACCGATACCCGCCCGATCCAACGCTCGGCGAACCGCGCCCTTGCGACAGCCCGTCAGGATCACCCAGTGGCCTGCGTCGCGGGTCAGCCGGTCGACGTCGTAGCGCAGCAGCCCCTTCTCACCACCGGACATGTGGGCGTCGGCAATGATTCGTGACAACCTCCGATAGCCCTCACTGTCACGCGCGAGGACCAGCAGATGCTCACCGGCCGGATCGGTCACCCCGGTCCGGGTCACGTCGGGCTCCAGGGAGAGTTCGGCACCGAACACCGTCGGCATCGCGAATTCCTTTGCGGCCTCGGCGAATCGGACCACGCCGTAGAAACCGTCGTGGTCGGTGATCGACAGACCGGTCAGGTCGAGTCGGGCCGCCTCCTCCACCATCTCCTCGGGCATCGACGCCCCGTCGAGGAAGCTGTAGGCACTGTGCGCGTGCAGTTCGGCGTAGCGCACCGACGAGCGCTCGCGTGCAACCTCCGGTGCGGTGTAGGCACCCCGCTTGCGCGACCACGCGGGGCTGTCGTTGCCGTCGCCGGGTTGCTCGGGACCGAAGAACTCCCCCGGCCGACCGCCTTTCGGCGAGCGCCCCGACAGCACTCGCTCCATCTCCCGCCAGGTCGGCGGGCCCTGGTTCCAACCCACCCGTCCATCATAGAACATACGTTCGACAGACGGTGAGTGGTGGGCTGCCCCCTCGCCTCGCCGACGACAGTCCCTGCCACCCGACTTTGAATATGTGTCGAACTGAAGGATGTGGGTGCTGCAGCACCCACATCCTTCGATTGGACCCACATCCTCGCTCAACTCGACGACGTTCGGCACTCGCTCGTTGCGGCGAGACCGCACCATCAGTCTGCCGACACCGCTCTCGGAATCCGACGATCCACCAACGTCATGGCGATCAACACCGATCCGATGACCACGATCGCCCAGCCCGCGACGTGTAGTCCACCGTCGGTGGCGCGGGCCCCGAAGGCGATACCGATGAGGCTCGACGAGAAGATCGCCCCGAAGTACATGAACGTTCTGTACAGACCCGACGCCACGCCGATCGACTCCGACGGGCTCTGCGTGTAGAGCGTCGCCTGGTTGGCGTAGCCGCTCAATCCGTTGGCTACGCCGAACAGGAAGGTCATCGTGAGCAGGATCCACAGCCCAGAGGAATGATGGATCGCCACGGCGGTGACACCGGCGCCGACAAAGCAGAAACCTGTGAGGATCAACGGAATTCGCACCCATCCGTGCGTCGAGTTGACCCGCGCACACACGACACTGAGCGCGGAGTACGGGATGAGGATGAGGCCGACCTGCGCGGCCGTGTAGCCCGCGGACTGCTCCATCCACTGGCTGATGCCGTACATCGCCGTGTACGAGCCGAGCCCTGCCAGCATCTGGCGCAGGTAGGTGCGCACCAACGGGGAGTTGGCCGCGAGCATCCGTACGTCGATGAGCGGTTGTGCAGCACGTAGTTCCCAGAGGAACAGCAACAGCCCCGATACGGCGACGATGACGAGCAACCACCACCGCGGTTCTGGCAGGCGCGCCAAGAACTCGAGTGTCACAACGACGGTCACCGCGAAAAGCACTACCCCCACGACGTCGACGACGCGGACAAGACCCCGGACACCACCTACATGGACCGCCCCGTCGCGGGGAATACTGCGCAGCGCCCACGCGATGGTGACCAGTGCAACGGGGATGTTGACGAAGAACACAGCGCGCCAGCCGAACACACCGGTCAGTACACCGCCGAGGGGCAGACCGATGACGGCGATCACCTGGGCGGCGATCGAGAACCCGCCGAGTATCCGGCTCGGCACGCCGGTGCCGAAGGAGTCGGCTCGCGACCGCACGAGCGCCATGGCCGTGGGATACGCCGCAGAGGTGCCGATGCCGATCAACGCACGGGAGAGCAGAAGACACCAGAACGCCGGCGCGGCGGCACCGATGACACCGGCGATCAGCAGGATGACCAGCCCGGAGGCGAAGACGCGACGAGGACCGAATACCGTCGCGAGTTTGCCCATCGTCGGTTGTGCCACTGCGCTACACAGGTAGAGCACTGAGATCAGAATCGTCGTCTGGGCCGGACCCCGATGGAAGTCGACGCCGATCCCGACGAGCGCGGTGGCGATCATGGAACTGTTGATCGGGTTGAGTGTCGACCCCATCAACAGTGGCCCGGTGAATCTCCAGCCGAAGGGATTGCGCTGTGCCACACCGGCGTCGCCGGTGGCCACGGCACTCACTGAGCTGTGGCGTCGAGGAGTTCGAGAAGCTCTGCGGTCGAACCTGTCTCGGCGATCTGGGGGAACACCTCGCGCACGCTGTGCGCGTGACGCTCCCCGTCGGAATCGGTCATCGCATCGGTCGGCAACGTCACGTTGAACCCCGCTTCGTGTGCGTCACGCGCCGTCGATTCGACGCCTGCGCCACTGGCGATCCCGACGACGGCGACCTGGGTGACCCCCCTGGAACGCAACTCCTCGAGGAGACCGGTACCCGCGAATGCGCTACGCGAATGTTTGGTCACCACCAGATCGTCTGGCTGGGGGGCGAATTCGTCGATGAGCTCGGTCCCCTCCGTCGGCAATTGCGGCCTCGCCGATCCAGAGTTGCGGTCCGTCCGGCCGGGAGGCACGGCGTCGACGTTGACCATCACCACGAGGTGGCCATACTTATGGAACCTGTCGACCAATTGCCCCGCGCGGTCGACGATTTCCGACGCCGGGTACGGTGCGAGATTGTCGCGCAACGCGATTCCACGTTGCATGTCGATGACGATCAGCGCGACCCGCGGGTCGAGAGCTGTCATTGCCATGGATTCCTCCTTGATCGAAGCGACTGTCAGGACTCCGCCACACGGCGGAGAAGCTCTGTTGCGGTGGCGATCTGCGCCCATTCCTCGTCGGTGAGAACCTGCCCGAGCCGATCAGCGAGCCAGTCCTCGCGAGCCAATCGTCCACGCGCGTAGGTCTCGCGGGCCTTGTCCGAAAGATCAAGGAGCGTCTTTCGACGATCCTTCGGATGAGGCGTCCCGATGATGAGTCCCTGCTCGAGCAGTGCCGCAACCGTCGTCGACATCGACTGCGGGCGAACACCTTCGGCTCGGGCGAGGTCGTTCACTGTCGACGGTCCCCCACGTTCGAGCCTGCCGAGCACGTTGGTCTGCGACCGCGTGAGATCCCCGATCGGGCCCTGCGCGCGGAGTCGGCGATTGAGCGCCGCCAGCACGGGGCGCAGGGTCGCGGCAATCTCGGCGGGATTCTCAGACATATAGTGAGTCTAGCAAATAGTCAGTCAACTGATAAGGTTCCTGACAGAAAGGGAGATTTCAGACAACTCTCCCGCCGACCCTGGGTATCCCAGGGCCAACAACTCCCCGTGGTGACGTTGCCATTTGGTGATGTAAGTGTCAGGGTGAATCCGAGCACTTCTTACCGCGGAGTAAGAAGGCGCGAGTCCGCAGTTGCCAGCCGGCCGGAGGAACAGATGACCACGTATTTCATCACCGGAGGGACCGGGTTCATCGGACGCCGGGTGATCGAACGACTGCTCGCCGCAGACCGGGGCGCCCACGTCTACGCGCTGGTCCGCTCGGGATCACGCGCACGATTCGACGAGATGTTCGCCGACGCTCCCCCGGATCGACTGCATCCGATCGCCGGGGAACTCACCTCGCCCGGGCTGGCCTTGTCTGGCACAGAGTTGCCCGAGATCGACCACGTCATCCACCTCGCCGCGATCTACGACATGACCGCCGACGCCGAGGCCCAGCAACGTGCCAATGTCGACGGCACCGCGCGCGTCGTCGACTTCGCCGTCGAACACGACGCGATGCTGCACCACGTCTCGTCGATCGCTGTCGCCGGTGACTATGCGGGCGCCTTCACCGAGGACGATTTCGACCTGGGGCAGGGGTTTCCGACGCCGTATCACCGCACCAAGTACGAGGCGGAGAAGCTCGTCCGCGAGCGGGAGGGACTGCGCTGGCGGGTGTACCGGCCGTCGGTCGTGGTCGGCGATTCGCGTACCGGCGAGATGGACAAGGTCGACGGCCCGTACTACTTCTTCCCCCGATTGGCGCTCCTGGGACTCCTGCCGTCGGGTATTCCACTGCCGATGCCAGACCTGGGTCGGCTCAATCTTGTACCCGTCGATTTCGTGGCGCAATCCATCGCAACCCTCGTCGACGACGAGCCTGAACGCAGCTGCGAGGTGTTTCATCTCGGCGATTCGCGGGACCGCGGTGTCATCGGCATGTACAACGCGCTCGCTCCTGCGATCGGTTCACCCAAAGGTGTTGGCGTGGTGAGCAATCGGATCGTCGCCCCTGCTATCGGGCTGACCGGATTCGGGCCGCTACGTCCAATCCGCGATCTTGTCGCGTTACAGGAGGGCATCCCACCCGCACTGCTCGACGGCATGCGAATGACGGCGGACTTCCGTGCCACACGAACCCTGGCACGATTGAGTGGCCGCGGCGTCGAACTTCCTGATCTCGACGACTACGGACCACGCCTGTGGGAGTACTGGACCACCCATCTCGACCCGGCACGGCACCGCAGGCGTGATCCGCGCGGACCGCTCGTCGGTAAGCACGTGTTGGTCACTGGCGGGTCGAGCGGCATCGGCAAGGCCACCGCCCGGATGTGCCTCGAACGGGGTGCCGACGTCTACGTGATCGCCCGCAGCGCAGACGAATTGGCCTCCGCGGTCGCCGATCTCAATGCATCGCAGTCGAAACCGGGCATTCCGCCCGGACGTGCTTATTCCTATCAGTGCGACATCACCGACGAGGAGGCGGTGCGGACACTGGTGAAGTCGGTCATCGCCGACCACGGTCACGTCGATGTCCTGGTCAACAATGCTGGGCGCTCGATTCGTCGATCAACGCTCAATTCCGTTGAGCGCTCGCATGATTACCACCGGGTGATGGCGGTCAACTACTTCGGAGCCGTCAACGTCGTACTCGCACTGTTGCCGCACATGGTGGAACGACAGAGCGGGCATATCGTGAATGTGTCGTCGATCGCCGTGCAGACGCGTGGCGCGCGATTCGGCGCGTACGCGGCATCGAAGGCGGCGCTGGAGGCGTTCAGCGAGTCGACGGGTGCTGAAACCCTCTCCGAACACGTCTCGTTCACCAACGTGCGGCTACCGCTGGTCCGCACGCGGATGATCGCGCCCACCGAGGCCTATCAGAACTCCGCCGGGGTGTGGAGCGTCGACAAGGGAGCGTCGAAGGTGTTGCAGGGCATCGTGACGCGTCCGGCGCGCATCAGTCCGCCGCTCGGACAGCTCGCCGAGTTCGGCCGGAAGTTCACACCGCGACTGACCGCACGGATTCTGCACCAGGAGTACCTTCTGGTCGACGAATCGGCGGCCTCCCTCGGTACCGTGGATCGGTGACCGACACCCCGTATCTCGCCGTCGACCTCGCGCGCCTCGATCGCAACCTGCAGGCGGTCGCCGAGCTCGCACGGAACGCTCACGTCGATCTGCGCCCCCACGCCAAGACGCACAAGACCGCAGAGCTCGCTCGACGCCAGATCGACAGCGGCGCTGTGGGTCTCACCGTAGCGACGATCGGAGAGGCTGAAGCGTTCGCCGCCGCGGGCTTCGGTGATCTGTTCATCGCCTATCCGCTGTGGGTCACAGCCCACAAGGGTGCACGCCTGCGCGCGCTCGCCGATCGGGTGTCACTCCGCCTGGCCGTCGACTCCGTCGAGGGTGCCGTGCGCCTTGCCGCCGAGCTGTCCGGCGCCGAGGTTCTCGTCGAAGTCGACTCCGGACAACACCGGACAGGTGTGGCACCTGAGTCCGCGGGCGAGGTCGCAGCGGCTGCGCAGTCGGCTGGGCTCAAGGTGGTCGGGGTGTTCACCTTTCCCGGCCACGGATACGGCCCCGGACATGCACGCCGTGACGCCGCCGCACAGGAGATCGCGGCACTCTCATCAGCGGCAGAACAGTTGCGCGACAGGGGAATCGAGCCACGCGTGCGAAGCGGAGGCTCGACGCCGACGATCGAGTTCGCGGATTCGGGCGTGTTGACCGAGATCCGACCGGGCGTCTATCCGTTTTACGACGCCCAGCAGGTGGAGCTCGGCGTCTGCGGATTCGACGACGTGGCGCTGACCGCCGTCAGCACCGTCGTCCGCCGTGACGGGCGTCGTGTGGTTCTCGACGCGGGCAGCAAGATCATCGGCGCCGACCGCCCCGCGTGGGCCAGCGGACACGGTCGGATACTCGACGAGCCTGCCGCACGCATCGTCGCGCTCTCCGAACACCACGCGGTTGTCGAGTACCCGGACGAGTACGTCCCTTCGCTCGGCTCGACGGTGCGCGTCGTACCCAACCACGTCTGCACCGCGGTGAACCTCGTCGACGAGCTGGTCGTCGGCGGTGGTGCTGGTGAGGGTGGTGAGGGCGAGGTTGCGACGTGGCGCGTGGTCGCCCGCGGCGCGAACAGCTGACCGCGGGCTCCGCGCGCGTGCACGGCTCGGGTCGCGCCGCGCCGGCCCGCGCAGAAACTAGGGGAAAGAATTTTTCCGCGGGTTTCGTACCCCTCCCCCAGAAACAACACGAGAAAACGTAAAGAACCCAAGGAAAGAATCCTTCCCCTACTTTCCGCACCGCCGCGCACACCAGAGCACCGCTACTCGTACACGCCCTCGACCATCCATTCGCCTGCCCGGTAGTAGAGCAGCAGCGCGCGTGAATCCTCCAGGAGCACTTGGGCTCTGGCGACGATGCCGGTATCGTCCATGCCCGCAGGCCACGGTCCGGCCCACCAGCTCAACGCCCAGGTGTCGCGGGCGGCGTCGCGGCCGGGACGTGCCATGCGTACGACGGCGGGCTCGTCGGAGAACGCTCCCCGACCGGTGACGGTCACCGGTTGCCCCGACGCGTCGGTCAACGACACCGGGGCGCGGGACATGACCGCGGGTGCGGGCTGGGGCACGCGGCCTGGCCACGGTGCCTGCGGGTCGCGCTCGGGGATCTTCTCGTCACCGAGTGCGATCATCGTGATCTGCTCCGACGGCCCGCGACCACCACTGCGCACCGGCACCTGCACGGCGTCGCCACCGAGCAGACCCTGCACACGCTCCAACGACCGGCGTGCGCGCTCGGAGACCTCCGACTCGCCCGGCAGTCCCGCACCGGTCAGTGCGTAGCGCAACTCGCCGGCGTCGACCGTTTCCACCGGCTCGAGTCGAAGCATCGCGATCGGCGAGTCGGGTCGGGTGTCGCCGCGACTCCTCCCCCTGCCCGCGCCGGTCAGCCAGCCCTCCAACTGCCACCGGACGCGGTCGGCAGTGGCGTCGGGTGTCAGCGGTTGTGCACACCGCCAGATCCGTGAATGTCGTTGTCCGCGTTCGGTAACGGCCTCGACCCTGAGCTTGGTACACGCCGCGGGTACGTCGGCGAGTCGACGATGCAGCATGTCGGCGAGGCGTCGGCCAGCGAACGCCGCGGCGTCGATCCGGTCGATCGGTGGCTCACAGACGTACTCGATCACCAACTCCGGCGCGACCGCACTGCCCGACGGTCGACGATCGGTCAGCGCGTTGGCCAGCCGGTGGGCGACGGCGGCGTCGGCGGAGAATCTGGTTGCGACGTCGCGTGCAGACATCGCGGCGAAATCGCCGATGGTGACGAGTCCGAGTCGACGCAACAGATCGACCAGCTCTGCCCGTTCGGGCACAGACAAACTCGGCTCCACGTTCAGTTCTGCCACAGGGAGATCGGCCAGATAAGCGCGGCTTCCGCCCGGTTCGACGTGATGACCCCGACGTGCAGCGATCACCGCAGTGAACAGTTCATCGGCAACCCCGACCTGCGATTCGACTCCGCACACCGAGATCTGGTCGACGAGTTGTTCGGCCAGCGACTCCTCTCCGCCGTGATGTCGCGCGGCGCCATCGGCAGGCATCACTACCAGCCCCGGGCGTAGCACCTCGACCACGGCGACCACCTCGGCCACCGCAGCCACCACCGGCTCGAAGAAGCGTGCGTCACGATCGACGTCCGCGGTGAACACCCGCATCTCCGGACACACCGCCTGCGCCTGCCGTTTTCTCATGCCGCGTCGGACCCCCGCCGCTCGGGCAGTCGCCGACGTTGCGGTCACCCGATTGGCCGACAGCACCGCAATCGGTTGTGCCGGAGGCAGATCCTCGTCGGCCGCTGCCGCCATCGCTGGCCAGTCCGGGCACCACACGGCCATGACCCGACCCATCAGTTCGCCACCGCGGTGAGCATCTGGTCGTCTGCGCTGATCTGATCATCCGGTCTACCCACTACCGGTTCTTCCGGGCGTGTCAGCCCCACCAGCCCTGCTTGACCCTGCGCACTCAACGAACTCAGATCGACGTCGGCGCTGCGTCGCCTGCGGTCACGCCCGGTTGCGGTGACCTGCAGCCGCAGACCCCCGATCCGACCGTGCCCACGCCGTGCTGCGGAGAGATCGGCGCCCGACGTTCCCGGGACATGCCGGTAGGTGAGCACGCTCGCCTCCATACGCACCTGCGCGCCCGGCCAATGACCGTCGACGACCAGCAGCGCCGACGACTGCTGGCGCACCCGGCCGCTGACCACCCGGCACCGCGCGGGCGCAACGTCGACTCCACGCAGGCCGAGCACCACCAGATCCATGCCGTCGAGCAGCACCGAGGCGATCTCGATCGGATCGACCCCCGGATCCGGCACGATGGCGATACGGGCGAGATCGGCGCCCATCTCTGCGACCGACAACAAGCTCAGCCACGGCAAGCCGACGATTCCCACCTGACCACCACTGCGACTCACCGCGGCGATCATCGCGACCACCAACGACCGGGCTCCCGAACAGTCGATCACGCTCCCTCGGGCGATTCCCCCGCGGCGAGCATCATGCTGTCGAGAGTTACTGTGCGGCAACAGATCTGCGAGAACATCCGGAAGCGGCAACCTATCGCCGACCTCGTCGACACGATCGACGGACAACCTGTCCGGCATGCCGGACAGCACCGCCATTCGCTTGCGAAGTTGCGCCAACGTATCGGCCCGCGCCCCGTCGGGCAGACCATCCCGGTCGGGCAGACCGCCCTCATCGAGAGCATCGCCATCCGACTGCGATGCGTTCGGATGAGCCAACGGCAAAACACTCATGAAGACCTCCTGGCCAGCGTTGTGATGCATGGCGAGCCGGGAAGTTGCTGCGCCGTCGGTCGCTCGGATCACCGAGTTTGATCGAACGTTTTTTCGATATTCAGATCGTACGACGCCCCTCTGACACTCCGCAACAGCCCAGGTGACGAACGGTCGAGCCGCCGCCCGCGAATGGCAGATATGACCAAAATATACCCGTTGACCTGCACTGTTTGACCGAACACAACCTTCGACAAACCGTCGACACCGCAGACGCGACGACCGGCGCAGGAGCCGACATGATCACCACCCGCAACGGCGCAGACCCACAGCGACGCAGACCCACGACGACGCAGACCCACGACGACGCAGACCCCACAGCGACCCGCACAACAACCACGCCGCCCGAGAACACCTGGGCGGCGTGGCTCAGAACCGCTTGACTCAAAACCGCGCGGCTCAGAACTGCGTGTCCTAGAACTGCGCGGCCTAGAACTGCGCAGCCTAGAACTGCGCAGCCTAGAACTGCGCGGCTCAGAACAAGGTCAACGCCTCGGCCATCTCGGGCGGTGCGATCAGGTCGCGCTCGCCGGTATCCACCAACTCCGTCCTGCCGTGATCGCGGCCGGTCAAACCGTGCCGAGCCACCAACGGCTGCAATCGATCTCGCAGCCATGACGAGTACTCCGCGGTGACATACGCACCCCGGCCGTACAATCCGTTGTACTTGCGCACCAGCGCCGGATGATTAGCGGCAAGCCAATTCATGAACCACGGCTTGGTCGAACTGCGCAGATGCATCGGGAACGCGGTCACACCTGCAGCCCCAGCGTCGGCGAGCGCACCGAGCAGCGCGTCGAGGTGCGCGGTGGAATCGCTCAGATACGGAATGACCGGCGCAACCATCACGTGTGGCGCAAATCCCGCCTCGGCTATCGCACGGATCAGCTCCAACCTCGCCCGCGGCGACGGCGTTCCCGGTTCGATCTGCTTCTGCAGGTCGTCGTCGAAGATGGCCAGCGACACTCCGATACTCACCGGGATCTGAGCCGACGCCTGGCGCAACAGCGGTAGATCTCGACGTAGCAGTGTGCCCTTGGTGAGGATCGACAACGGCGTCCCCGATTCGGCGAGCGCGGTGATCACGCCGGGCATCAGCCGATATCGACCCTCAGCACGCTGATACGGATCGGTGTTGGTGCCCAATGCGACGGTCTCCCGTTGCCACGAACGTCGTCGGAGCTCTTTGCGCAACACCGCGGCGACGTTGAGCTTGACCACCACCTGCGAATCGAAGTCGCGCCCGGCGTCGAGGTCGAGGTACTCGTGCGTCGGCCGCGCGAAACAGTATCGGCACGCGTGCGAACATCCACGAAATGTGTTGACCGTGAACCGGAACGGCAACCCCGACCCCTCCGGCATGGCATTGAGCGCACTCTTGGCGAGCACCTCGTGAAAGGTGATGCCCTCGAACTCCGGAGTCTGCACCGACCGCACGAGTCCTGCACGCGCGAAACCGGGC
This sequence comes from Gordonia sp. 852002-10350_SCH5691597, assembly GCF_001665715.1. Lineage (NCBI taxonomy): Bacteria > Bacillati > Actinomycetota > Actinomycetes > Mycobacteriales > Gordoniaceae > Gordonia > Gordonia sp. 852002-10350_SCH5691597. The sequence continues at coordinate 13,960 of NZ_LZMO01000111.1, read as the reverse complement.
AGCGCGCCGTCGTCGACTTCGACCACCTGTTCGGACCACCTCATGGTGATGAGTCGAACATACGTACTAGGCACTGTCAACCCGCGCCGCCATGACCGCCATGTATGGACCACTGAACCGCCGACGGGTTCTCGACGGCCACGTCCCCGCGCGCCACGCGGCTATCATTTCCGTATGTCACTCGCCGAGAGCTACCGCACACCGGGTCCGCAGTACCTGGTGGCCGGCCGTTATCGGCTGAAATCCCGAATCGGCGGCGGTGGCATGGGCACCGTCTGGCTCGCCCGCGACCAACTGCTCGATCGCGACGTCGCGGTCAAGCAGGTCCTCTCCACCGAGGGCCTCTCCGACGATTCCGCCGACAATGCCCGTAAGCGCGCGATGCGTGAGGGCAGGATTGCCGCGAAACTCGCCCATCGCAACGCGATCGCGATGCACGACGTTGCGCTCGACCGCGGTGAACCGTGGCTGGTGATGGAGTACCTTCCGTCACGGAGTATCGCCCAGATCCTCTACTCGGCAGGCACACTCGACGTCACCGAATCGGCCAAGATCGGCGCACAGGTCGCCGACGCCATGGCCGAGGCCCACGCCGCGGGCATCGTGCACCGAGACATCAAGCCCGGCAACATCCTCATCTCCGAATCGGGACGTCACGCGGGGCTGGTCAAACTCACCGATTTCGGTATCTCTCGCGCCAAGGACGATGTCTCCCTGACACAAACCGGCGTGATCACCGGCACCCCAGCATATTTCGCCCCCGAGGTCGCGCGCGGTGCCGAACCGTCTGAGGCATCGGACGTGTACTCGCTGGGTGCGACGGTCTACACGATGGTCGAGGGCGAACCACCGTTCGGAGTCGACGACAACTCACTTGTCATGTTGCACAAGGTGGCTCGTGCGCAGATCAATCCGATGAAGCGGGCGGGCGCTCTCGAACCAGTGCTGCTGCACATGCTCGAGCCCAGTCCCACAAAGCGGATCACGATGGCACAGGCCCGCGACGAACTCATCGCGGTCGCGTCGGGTGGCCGCGCCTCCGCCGACCAGGTACTGACGAGCCTGATTCCCCGCGCATCGGGTGCGGCAACCCTTCCCCCGCAGACGCCGCACGGCGCGGGCCCCGCAGGACCCGGCCAGACGTCGCAACCAGATTCGGCCCGTCCCGGTGGTTTCCCATCAGCCCGCCCCGTGTCAGACCAACTAACCTCCGGCACGTCGGTGGCCGCCGGATGGCAGACCCCACCGTCGCAACCTCGACACCACACTCTGGTCTCGTCGACACCGCCATTCCCGAGCGGCCAGTACCCGAGTGGCCAGTATCCAAGCGGGCAATACCCGAGTGGCCGGTATCAAGGCGAGCATTACCCGATCGACCCGTACGCGAGTCTTCCACCCTCCCAACGAGCTTCGGGCACCTCGCCGACGGCCCTCGCGCTGGCGGTACTCGCCTTCTTCGTGGTGCTGGCCGTCGTGATCGTCCTCGCGATCGTCTTGATGCGCTGAGACACACTCGCACTGAAACACACTCGCGCTGAGCCTCAACCGATGTGGCGAGTGGCCGCCCACCGGGTCAACGCATTTCGGTTGGACTGCTGAGTCTTCCGCAAGACGTTCGACGCGTGGGTTTCGACGGTTTTGATCGAGATGAACAACTCTTCGGCGATCTCGCGGTAGGTGTATCCGCGCGCCAACAGACGCAACACCTCGAGTTCTCGCCTTGTGAGAGAGTCGAGTTCGGGATCGAGGGCGGGCTCGGGCACCGACGACTTCCCGGTGAACGAATCGAGCACGAATCCGGCGAGCCGCGGACTGAATACCGCATCGCCGTCTGCGACACGTCGGACCGCGTCCGCGAGTTCCCGACCGTCGATCGTCTTGGTCACGTACCCGCGTGCGCCCGCCCTGATCGTGGCGATCACATCCTCGGCGGCGTCGGACACGCTGAGCGCGAGGAAGACGGGCGCGTCGTCGCCCAATGTCTCTGTGACACCGCGCAATACGGAGACACCACCGCCCGCGGGCATGTGTACGTCGAGGAGCACGACGTCTGGCCGCAGTCGCGTGATCGCAGTGATCGAATCGGCGACGGTGCCCGCCTCGCCGACCACGTGCAATCCCGGTTCGTCGGCGAGTTCGGCGCGTACACCCGAGCGGAACACCGCGTGGTCGTCGACGAGAAACACGCGGCACAATGCGCTCTGTGCATCCGGCCCGGCGGTCGCGTTCTCGTTCATCGTGCCTTCCCGTGGTCGATCGACTCGTCGGTGTGCGTGGCTTCCTGCGTGGCCTCGTGCGCGTCGTCGTGGCCATCGCTATCCGCGTCGGCGTGCGTCGTGGGACGCGGCATGATCAGTCGGATGTTCGTGCCGCGCCCCGGCGTCGAATCGATACGTGCCTGTCCCCCAGCACGTTCCACCCGAGACTTGATGGAGCGCGTAAGCCCCTGCCTGTCCGGGTCGACACCGTCACGATCGAATCCGACGCCTCGATCGCGCACGAACACCTCGACCTCCTCGTCGCCCACCTCCATGTAGACGTCGACGCTACGCTCGCCCGAGTGCTTGGCCGCGTTGACGAGCGCCTCGCGCGTCGCTCCGATCAGAGCGGGCCAGCGTCGTACCTCGCTCCCCGGTCCGTGACGGGCTCCCTCGTCGGGACGCAGATCACCGACGGTGATCACCTCGACCTCGATCCCATACGTGTCTTCCACCTCTGCGCCGACCTCCCGGATCGACGCACTCAACGACGTGCCGCGCTGCGCGACGTCGCCGAAGAGCCACCCACGCAGCTCGCGCTCCTGACTGCGGGCCAACCGGGCGACCTCCTCGGGCTTGCCCGCCTGCTTCTGGATGAGCGCGAGGGTCTGCAGCACCGAGTCGTGAAGGTGGGATGCGATCTCCTCACGCTCGGCGTTTCGGATTCGGGCGGCACGCTCCTCGTTCAGCGCGCGCCACAACCGCATCCACAGGGGCACGGTCAGCAGCACGACACCGATCAAGGTTGCTGCGACGGCAAGCAACGTGGTGCTCAAGCCGCCGTAGTTGCGTCTGCCCGCCACGACTATCACTGCAAGACCACCGACGACGAGAACCGCGCCGCCCGCCAACCGTGTCCAGGTGAGCGCGGTGCTGTGGGGCGCGGTCTTCGACGTGTCGAACTCGCGCCACACCAGGCCCGCACCGACCATGACGAAGACGAACGGCACGAGATAGGCGGCAGGCGTTCCCGACGCCGCGAACCCGACGACGGTCATCGCAACCAGCGCGAGCACCGCGAGACCCAATGCTTGTCGACGCTCCCCCGGCGCGGGCGATTCGGTGTCGTTGCCCTGCGGGCAGAAGAACCACAGCAGTCCGTAGGCCAGCACGCCGGCACCCGCCAGCGCCGCCAACACCACTAACACCACACGGACGCGGAACGCGTCGACGCCGAGATGGTCGGCAACGCCGCCCGCAACGCCACCGATGACCCGGCCCGCGTCACGCCGCACCAGCCGAGGGATCGGTGGCACGTCGGGGGCAGCGGGGGTACTCACACTTCGATACTGCCCCACACACCCCGGTCGCCACATCAGGGTCGTTCCCCGATTTCCGGGGGAACGTCAGGGTATGTCCCCGATGCCCACAGCACGCGATGCCGCCAGGATTGGACTCATGGATGCCACACAAGTCCGCGGAGACATCGAACAGCTCTGGCACACGCGTCCCGTTCGCCCGGCGGTTCCACGCACCGTCGCAGGTGTCTGCGCCGGCATCGCGTTCCGCTACCGCGTCGATCCGACGCTGGTGAAGGTGGCTTTCGTCGTCTCGACGCTGTTCGGTGGGAGCGGCCTGCTCCTCTACATCATCGGCTGGATCGCATTCCCCTCGAGCAGACTGTCGGCCGCCGGACCCGCCAACGATCGCAGCGGACACGGTCACGGCCGCCATCACAACCCGAAGTTCGTGATCGTCGTCGCCGTCGTGATCATCCTGGTGATGTCGTTCGGTCCGCACGGCACCTGGAGTTCGGGGGCCGTGCTCGGCACCGTCCTCATGGTGCTCGGCTGGTGGCTGCTGTTCCGTCGAACACCGACACCGCTTCCCGGAACGAGCGCCGACACGCTCGACGCGGCGCCGCCGGCCAGTTCGGATCAGTTCCAACGCTGGACTCCACGCGCGCTGCGCACCGGTGCAGCGCCGACCTTCGCGGGCTCGACGGGAGCGCCGGTCGCCGTCCCGACCCCCGCCGCCGTCCCCACCGCACCTCGCGTAGACAGTGCCGACGCGGTGACCTCGGTGTTCACCACCGCCGACCGTCAACCGCCCTCGTGGGACCCGCTCGGTGCCGCACGGTTCGCCTGGGATCTACCCGAACCCTCGACGCCGACGCCGCCCGCGGTACCGGAGAACCGACACTCCTCGACTCGGGCATCGCTCCTCGTCGTCGGAGCCGCTCTTCTGGCAGCGATGAGCGGTGTGGCCGCACATCAGGCGGGAGTCGAGTGGTTCACCCCGACGCGCATTCTCTCCCTGGCCCTCGCGGTCGTCGGCGTTGGCCTGCTCACGCTCGCCGCGTTGCGTCGATCCACTGGGCGACGACAGGTCGGACTCGTCCCCCTCACCGTCGCGTTGGGCGCGGCGGTCATCGTCACCGGCGCAACGACGACGTGGGTCGGACAGTCCGACGAGAGCGTCGTGCCGTCCGGCGGTGTGGGTCAGCGCATGTATAAGCCACTGTCCGAGAACGACATTCGCGACAGCTACTCGGTCACCATGGGCGCGCTCGAACTCGACGTCCGTGACCTCACACTCACGTCGGACCGCACCGTCGACCTTCGTGCGGGCCTCGGCGAGGTGACCGTCCGGGTTCCGAAAGACATGAACGTGCGAGCGAACTGCACGTTGAATGTCGGTGACCCGCAGTGTCCAGAAGGGCTATCCGTCGGCACGGCCGGCGCCGACAAGCCGGTGTTGACGATCAACGCGCACGCCAACGTGGGCAGCGTGGAGGTGACCCGATGAACGACTGGAGCCCAAAAGGCATGAAAACAGAAGGCATGGAGACAGACGGCAAGGGAACAGTCGGCATGGAAACAGGGAGCACCGGGCAGGCTAGTGGTGCCGTCGGCCGCCGCGCTCCCGGTCTCGCCCTCCTCGGCATCGCCGCGATCGCGGTGGCGATCTGGGGCCTGACCGATACGCCCGGTCTCCCGTCGGCGTCGGTCCTCGGCTGGGGCGTCGTCGGGATCGGGCTGATCGTCGGCCTGGTGCTCCTGGTCAGCGGCGCGCGACGGCGATAGCGTTCGCCTCTACTTCCGCTCGGCCCTATTCCCACTCGATGGTGCCTGGCGGCTTGCTCGTGACGTCGAGGACGACGCGGTTCACGTCGGGCACCTCGTTGGTGATGCGGGTGGAGATCGTCTCGAGCACCTCATACGGCACGCGCGTCCAGTCGGCGGTCATCGCGTCCTCGCTCGATACCGGCCGGAGGACGATCGGATGCCCGTAGGTGCGGCCGTCGCCTTGGACGCCGACGCTGCGCACGTCGGCCAGTAACACCACGGGGCACTGCCAGATCTGGTGATCGAGACCCGCGGCGGTCAGCTCCTCGCGGGCGATGAGGTCGGCCTTGCGCAGCATCGAGAGGCGGTCGGCGGTCACGTCGCCGACGATGCGGATGGCAAGACCGGGTCCGGGGAATGGCTGACGCCCCACGATCTCCTCGGGCAAACCGAGTTCACGTCCGACCGCTCGCACCTCGTCTTTGAACAACAACCGCAGGGGCTCGACGAGGCTGAACTCGAGATCGTCTGGCAGCCCGCCGACGTTGTGGTGGCTCTTGATGTTTGCGGTACCGCTACCGCCGCCGGATTCGACGACGTCGGGGTACAGCGTGCCCTGCACCAGAAAGTCGACCTTGTCGCCGTTGGCCGCCCGATCGCCGAGCACGTCACTGACCGCACCTTCGAACGAGCGGATGAACTCGCGTCCGATGATCTTACGTTTGGTCTCGGGATCGCTGACGCCGGACAGTTCGGCGAGGAACTTGTCTGCGGCGTCGACCGTCACCAGCCGCGCACCGGTGGCGGCGACGAAGTCGTGCTCGACCTGCTCACGCTCACCGGCACGTAGCAGTCCGTGGTCGACGAACACGCAGGTCAGACGGTCGCCGATGGCTCGCTGAACCAGCGCTGCCGCAACCGCGGAGTCGACACCGCCGGACAGACCGCAGATCGCGAGGCCGTCGCCGATCTGGTCGGAGACCTGGTCGATCAGTGCGTCGGCGATGCTCGCGGGCGTCCAATCGGCCTCGAGGCCCGCGATCTCGTAGAGGAACCGGGTGAGTACCTGCTGTCCGTGCGGCGTGTGCAGCACCTCGGGGTGGTACTGCACGCCTGCCATCTTCGACTCGACGGACTCGAACGCCGCGACGGGCGCACCGGGCGTCGATCCTGTGACGACGAAGCCCTCGGGCGCCACCTGCACGGCGTCGTTGTGGCTCATCCACACGGGCTGGTTGCGATCGAGACCGCGATGCAGCACGCCGTCGTCGGTGGCGGTGAACGTCGTGCGCCCGAACTCGCGCCCACCTGTGTTGGCCACCTCGCCGCCGAGCGCGGCAGCCATTGTCTGAAAGCCATAGCAGATCCCGAACACGGGGATGCCCAGCTCGAGGATTGCGGGGTCGAGGCTCGGCGCGTCGTCGGCGTAGACCGACGCCGGTCCGCCGGACAGGATGATCGCGGCAGGATCCTTGGCCTTGAACTCGTCGATCGAGGCGTCGTGGGCGATGACCTCGGAGTAGATGCGCGCCTCACGGACACGTCGAGCGATCAGTTGCGCATACTGTGCACCGAAGTCGACGACGAGGACCGGTCGCGGGCCCTCGACGAGCGCGTTCTCGGCAGAAGATCGGTCGGCAGGCGAGTTGTCGGCGGAAGAGTCTGTCACCACCCCATTCTATGCGTGCGCACCGACGTCATCACCGCGCAGGCGGCACCCGTCACCGCCGCGCAGGCGGGGCCCTCGGAGCGCAGGTGCCGCCGTGGGATACTCCATGTCGATATGAGCACCTCAGACGAGCGCGAAAAGGCCAGGTCATCCGCCGACAGGCCGGGGCGGCGATGGCTGTCCCTGTCGATCTCCGACATCACCCAGGCCGCCGTGTTCGCCGCACTGATCGCCGCACTCGGCTTGCCGGGGCAGATCAGCGTCGGCAGCGCGGGCGTACCCATCACGTTTCAGACCCTTGGTGTGATGCTGACCGGCGCCATCCTCGGCCCCAAGAAGGGCACGCTGGCGGTGGTCATCTTCATCGTCCTCGCGATCGCGGGACTCCCGATCCTCTCGGGCGGTCGCAACGGATTGACCGCACTGTCGTCGCCGACGGCCGGGTTCTTCGTCGGCTTCCTGCCCGGCGTGTTCGTGATCGGGTTGTTGACGGCGTTCATGATGCCGCGCTATCGAATCCTGCTGGGCATCGTGGCGAATCTGATCGGCGGAGTGCTGGTGATCTACATCTGCGGCACCATCGGCCTGATGATTCGCGCCGACCTCACGCTGTGGGCGGCGATCGCGGCCAACGGCTGGTTCATCGCAGGCGATGCCGTCAAGGCGGTGATCGCGGCGCTCGTCGCCAGCCAGGTGCACCGGGGGTGGCCGGGCCTCATCACCCCACTGCGCATCCGACGTGGACGCGTCGTCGCACTCACCGCATGACAACTCACCGCATGGACCTCGCGTGATCGAATTCCGCGATGTCTCACACTCATTCGACGGCCGTCGGGTGTTGAGTGACGTCTCGGTCGACCTCCCCGAACGACGCATCGGCATCGTGGGTGCCAACGGCAGCGGAAAGTCGACGCTGGCGCGGATGATCAACGCGCTCGTCGTCCCCGACACCGGGACCGTCGTGGTCGATGGCCTCGACGCGTCAAAGGAGAAGCGTCGTGTTCGACGGCGCGTCGGGTTCATCTTCTCCGACCCTGACCGGCAGATCATCATGCCGACGGTGCGCGAGGACATCGAACTCTCGCTGACCAGAACGGATCTGAACAAAGCCGAACGTCGAGAGCGCGCGATGAGCGTGCTCGATCGTTTCGGCCTCGCCGACCACGCCGACCAACCCGCGAGCAGATTGTCCGGCGGGCAGAAGCAACTCCTCGCACTCGCAGCCGTATTCGTCACCGAACCGTCGATCATCGTCGCCGACGAACCGACGACGCTCCTCGATCTACGCAACAGCCGCATGTTGCGCCGCGTGTTCGCCGACCTGGATGTCCAACTCGTCGTGGTCACCCACGACCTCGACCTGGTCGACGACTTCGAGCGCGTTCTCGTCATCGACGACGGGGTCATCACCGTCGACGATGTGCCCGGCGTCGCACTGCCCGCCTATCGCGAGGCGATGGCATGAATCCGCTCGGCACGTACCGGCCCGGAAACTCGCTGCTGCACAGGGCCTCCCCTGGCGTGAAGTTGCTGGGCCTCGCCGCAGGCATTCTCGTCATCACCCTGTGTGTGAGAACCCTTCCGGCGCTCGGCGTTGCCACCGCCGCGGTCGTCGCGGTCTACGCCCTGGCCGGCATCGGCCCTGTCACGGCGTGGCGCCAGTTCCGGCCGACGCTGTGGATTCTGTTGTTCGTCTTCGTGTTTCAGCTCATCTTCACCGACTGGCGTCGAGCGGTTCTGGTGTGCGGCATACTCGCGCTCTCGGTACTGCTGGCCGCCGTCGTCAGCCTGACCACCCGCACCACCGACATGCTCGATTCGCTGACGCGCGCCATGTCGCCGCTGAGCAAGCTCGGCGTGCGCACCGACCTGATCGCGATCTCGCTCGCCCTGACCATCCGGACGATTCCACTGATCGTCGAGATCGCAGGCCAGGTCGACGAGGCGCGCCGCGCACGCGGACTGCGGCCCGGTGCACGAATCCTGGTCGCGCCCATCGTGATCGCCGCGCTGCGGACCGCCGACGGGTTCGCCGAGAGCCTCAGCGCCCGCGGGCTGGACTGATCACACCGGAGTGCTCGGGTTCCGAGCCGCGCAGAAAGTTACGCCTCGTGGGTCGTTCGCATGTACCGGTACAGGCGGAGGACCCGAAGGGTGTGGTTTTCTGCGCGCGCCACCCCGCTGCCGGGCGTGCGGTCAGGACGTCACAGCCGAGGACACCGGCGTGATCGGCAGCCGCAGCGCACCAGGCGCGTCGGCGGGAACCACCGGGTGTGCCGGCGCGATCGGGGCGAGCCGTAGGTAACCACTTCCCTGCTCGGGACGCTGGTCGTCTTCGCCCTTGTTGGGCCATAACGAGATCGCGCGCTCGGCCTGCGCCGAGATGGTCAGCGACGGGTTGACACCGAGGTTCGCCGAGACCGCAGCACCGTCGGTGACATGCAGTGTCGGATAGCCCCACACACGGTGGTACGCGTCGACGACGCCGTTCGCGGGGTCGTCGGAGATGGCACACCCGCCGAGGTAGTGGGCGGTGAGCGGCATGTTCATCACGTCGCCCCACGTGCCACCGGCGAGCCCTCCCGGCAGGATGTCGGCGATGCGTCGAGTTGCCTCGTTGCCCTTGGGAATCCACGTCGGATTCGGCTCACCGTGGCCCTGCTTGCTCGTGACGTAGCGGAACGGCCCGCGCTTGCGAACGAATGTGGTCAGCGAGTTGTCGCTGCTCTGCATCACCAGGGCGATCACGGTGCGCTGACTCCACTTGCGCACGAAGAGAAGCCGCACGAGAAGGAAGGGATTCCGCGCGATCTCCTTCAGGAACTGGCCGAACCGGTTGCGCCTGCTCCCACCATCGGTGAGCACCGTCTGCAGATACGCGATCGCGTTGCTGCCCTTGCCGTATCGAACCGGCTCGATGTGCGTGTTGGGCTCCGGATGGAACGACGACGTGATCGCCACCCCGTGCGAATAGTCGTGCTGCGGATCGTATTTCGCGGCCATCGCGCCGAGGATCGATTCGGAGTTGGTACGGGTCAGCGCGCCCATCGCGTCGGAGATATTCGGAAGCGTCGTGCCCTTCGCTCGGTGGAGAAGCTTCTGGGTGTTGAACGTTCCGGCCGCGACGATCACCTGATCTGCGGTGAAGGTGCGCTTACCCGCGCCGAACGGACCCCACGACGACGAGCCCCTGGTCTCGACCTCCCACGTCCCGTCGGCACGGTGCACGAGTCCGTCGACGGTGGTGCGGTCGATGATCGTTGCGCCATTGCGCTCGGCGAGACCGAGGTAGTTCTTCATCAGGGTGTTCTTCGCGCCGACCCGACAGCCGGTCATGCACGCGCCACATTCGGTGCACGCGGTCCGCTCGGGTCCGGCGCCACCGAAGTACGGATCCGGGACGGTCTCGCCCGGCACTCCCGCCAGGCCGGTCTTGGCACCGAAGAACACGCCGACCGGCGTCGACGTGAACGTGTCGGCCGCACCCATCTGCTCGGCGACGGTGCGCATCACCCGATCCGATTCGGTGACAGTGGGATTGGTGACGACGCCCAGCATGCGTCGAGCCTGTTCGTAATGCGGCGTGAGCTCGGCCTCCCAGTCGGTGATGTGGTTCCACTGCGGGTCGGTGAAGAACGGTGTCGGAGGCTTGTACAGAGTGTTGGCGTAGTTGAGCGAGCCACCGCCGACGCCCGCTCCCGCCATGATCATCACGTCTTTGAGTGCGTGGATGCGCTGAATCCCGTACAGCCCGAGCTTCGGCGCCCAGAGCCACTTGTGGAGACGCCAACTCGTCTTGGCGAACTCGTGGTCTTCGAACCGACGTCCGGCTTCGATCACCCCGACGCGGTACCCCTTCTCGACGAGGCGCAGCGCACTGACGCTGCCGCCGAAACCGGAACCGACGATGAGCACGTCGAAGTGAGACTTGTTCTCGCGCTGGTTGAGCTTGTTCTCGCGCTGGTTGAGCTTGTCGAAACCATGGTGGGCTGCCATAGCCAACCATTCTAACGCTCGTTGTCACATGACGTGACGGCGGTCTCACCTGATGGGCAGGTGCGGCCTCACGCGCGGACCGACAGCCCTACCTTCTGGAACTCCTTGAGATCGGAGTAGCCGGCCTTCGCCATCGAACGACGCAGCGCGCCAACGAGATTCAGCTCTCCGAACGGGTCGTCGGACGGTCCGTTGAGCACGGTCTCAAGGCTCGGTCGGCCCTCGTCGGTCGCGACGCGCAGCAGTGCGCCGCGCGGAGTGTCGGGATGTGCTGCGGCCGACGGCCAGTACCAGCCATGCCCGGGGGCTTCGGCTGCTGCGGCCAACGGAGTGCCGAGCACCGCGGCGTCGGCTCCACAGGCGATCGCCTTGGCGAGATCGCCCGAGGTGTGGATGTCGCCGTCGGCGATGACGTGAACGTAGCGTCCACCGGTCTCGTCGAGGTATTCCCGACGTGCCGCCGCGGCGTCGGCGATGGCGGTGGCCATCGGAACGCCGATACCGAGCACCTCCGACGTCGTCGTCGCTCCTTCGGCGGAGCCGTATCCTACGATCACGCCGGCAGCACCGGTCCGCATCAGGTGAAGCGCTGTCCGGTGGTCGTGCACGCCGCCGGCGATCACCGGGATGTCGAGTTCGGCGATGAATGTCTTGAGGTTGAGGGGTTCTTCTTCGCCCCGGACGACGTGCTCGGCGGAGATGATCGTGCCGTGCACGACCAGGATCTCCACTCCGGCTGCCAGGAGAGCAGGCGTCAGTTCCGGCGCGTGTTGCGGGCTCACCCGGACGGCGGTCGTCACGCCTGCGTCGCGCACAAAGCTCACTGCTTCGCCGAGCAGATCGGTATCGATCGGGGCGCGATGCAGTTCCTGCAGAAAGCGCACGGGCGCGGACGGATCGGGATCGTTGAGCGCGATGTCGACGAGTTGCGCGATCTTTTCCTCGACGTCGCGGTGACGCGCCCAGAGGCCCTCGCCGTTGATCGCGCCGAGGGAGCCGAGCTTTCCGAGCGTCACCGCCATCTGTGGGGAGACGAGGGCGTCGGTGGGATGGCTCAGGATCGGCGAGTCGAATCGATACGCGTCGATCTGCCAGGCCGTCGACACCTCTTTCGACGAGCGCGTCCGTCGTGATGGGACGATGCTGATGTCGTCGAGTTCGTATGTTCGACGGGCGGTTCTGCCCATGCCGATATCGGTCAGGTCACGCACCGTTGCGCCTCTCTTGGGGTTTGATGGACTGCTATTCGACTGTGCGGCGTCGTGATCGCGACGATCACGACGACGTCAGCGGGAATAGTAGTTCGGCGCCTCGGCGGTCAGTGTGATGTCGTGCGGATGCGATTCCTTGAGGCCCGCCGCGGTGATCTGGACGAACCGTGCACCCTGTAGGTGATCGATGGTCGACGATCCGGTGTACCCCATCGACGCACGAAGCCCGCCGACGAGCTGGTGGACCACCTGGCCGAGTGGCCCGCGGTAGGGCACCCGTCCTTCGATGCCCTCGGGGACCAGCTTCTCCTCGGCGAGCACGTCGTCTTGGAAGTAGCGGTCCTTGGAGTACGACTTGGCCTGTCCACGACCCTGCATGGCGCCGAGCGATCCCATGCCTCGGTAGCTCTTGAACTGCTTACCGTTGACCAGGATCAGGTCGCCGGGAGCCTCGGCCGTGCCTGCGAGGAGCGAACCGAGCATGACGGTCGACGCGCCCGCCGCGAGTGCCTTGGCGATGTCGCCGGAGTACTGCACGCCACCGTCGGCGATGACCGGAACGCCTGCCTTGTTGCAGACGGCGACGGCTTCGAGGATGGCGGTGATCTGCGGGGCACCGACACCTGCGACGACGCGGGTCGTGCAGATCGAGCCGGGACCGACACCGACCTTGACGGCGTCGGCGCCCGCGTCGACGAGCGCCTGCGCGGCCTCACGCGTTGCGACATTGCCGCCGACGATCTGTACGCGATCGCCGATCTCGGCCTTGAGCTTGGCGACCATCTCGAGCACTAGCCGGTTATGCGCGTGGGCGGTGTCGACGATGATCACATCGGCGCCGGCGTCGGAGAGCGCCATCGCGCGTTCCCACTGCGGGTCGCCGGTTCCCACAGCCGCACCGACGAGCAGTCGACCGTCGGAATCCTTGGTGGCGAGCGGGTGCTGCTCGGTCTTGACGAAGTCTTTCACCGTGATGAGACCGGTGAGCTTGCCGTTGCCGTCGACGATCGGCAGCTTCTCGACCTTGTTGCGACGCAGGAGGCCGAGCGCGGCCTCGGCGGACACGCCCTCCTGGGCGGTGATGAGCGGCGCCTTGGTCATCACTTCGGAGACGGGGCGGTTCTGGTCGACCTCGAAGCGCATGTCGCGGTTGGTGATGATGCCGACGAGTTCGCCGCGATCGTCGACGACCGGCAGGCCGGAGATGCGGTACCGGGCGCACATGGCGTCGACCTCGGCGAGGGTGTTGCTCGGCGAACAGGTCACCGGATCGGTCACCATGCCCGCCTCGGAGCGCTTGACCGTCTCCACCTGGCCGGCCTGGGCCTCGATCGACAAGTTGCGGTGAAGGACGCCCATGCCGCCCGCGCGCGCCATGGCGATGGCCATGCGCGACTCGGTGACGGTGTCCATCGCCGAACTGACGAGAGGCACGCGGAGCGTGATCTCCTTGGTCACCCGCGTGGATGTGTCGACCTCACTGGGAATCACATCCGATGCCGAGGGCAACAAAAGGACGTCGTCAAACGTCAGTCCGAGCATTGCGACCTTGCCGGGGTCGTCTCCTCCGGTGCGAACCTGCGTCATTCGTCCATTCTATCTGGTAATGGGCCGCCGCTGATTTCGCCCGCAGCGAAGCGATCGCGCCGGGTCGTGGCGGCGCCGCCCCGTTCTGCACGACGAAGAGCGAGGGCGTCGGCTCGTGGCGGCGCCGCCCCGTTCTGCACGACGAAGAGCGAGGGCGTCGGCTCGTGGCTGCGCCGCCCCGTTCTGCACGACGAAGAGCGAGGGCGTCGGCTCGTGGCTGCGCCGCCCCGT
>NZ_LZMO01000110.1:0-5237 GCF_001665715.1 Gordonia sp. 852002-10350_SCH5691597 | reverse complement strand
GAATTCGAGACCATCATCAACCACGAGGCCCCTCAGGCCGCGTGACTAACCCTGTCACCTATCCGTGCACCAGGCCCATGAATCATCAACCACCATCGGCATAGCCGACTCGTCGCTGTACTCGTTGAGCAGTGCCGACATGAACACGACCCTCGACAAGATCCAATCACTCGGCGTGACCAGCGTGCGGGTGCTCATCCCGTGGGCCAGCGTCGAAAATCGTCAGGGCGTGTACGACTGGACCCAACTCGACCAGCTTGTCAACGCTGCACAGTCACGAGGGATCAGCCTGGTGGCGACGATCGCCGCAACACCGTGGTGGGCAGGCAACATCATCAATGGTCACACTGATCCAGCCGTGTACGCAGGTTTCACGACTGCGGTCGCAACGCGTTACAAGGGCAAGATTTCAGGGTACGAAGTGTGGAACGAGCCCAACTCAACCCTCTTCTACAACCCAATCGATCCTGCCGCTTACACGGCAATGCTCAAGGCCGCCTACGCCGCCATCAAGGCCGCGGACCCTGACGCCGTCGTGATCGCCGGCGTCGTCGGCGCTGCCGTGACGAGCGGCAACACGTTGAACCCCATCGACTTCATCTCTCAGATGTACGCGGCAGGCGCGGCGGGATACTTCAACGCCCTCTCGTACCACCCGTACCAGTACGACGCGTCGTACTCGACGAACGACCATCCGGACGTGCCCTCTCTGCAGATCGCGGCCATCCGAGCGCTGATGACGCAGTATGGCGACTCCGCGAAGAAGATCTGGATCACCGAGTACGGCCAACCGACCTCCGGCGCGTACACCGAAGCCCAGCAGGCAGCCTTCATCCAGGACTTCATCGAGACCTGGCAGAAGCAGACCGGCGCCGGACCGATCTACATTTACGAGACGCGTGACACCAAGACCGGAGACGGCACCACTGAAGACAATTTCGGACTCTTCCACACCGACTGGACAGCGAAACCAGCGGCTCAGGTCTTGGCGGAACTCATCGCGAAGTATGCATCCGGATCGAATCCGGGTACACCGTCGACCGGCGGCGGCAACACCGGCGGCGGAAATACGGGCGGCGGGAATACGGGCGGCGGAACCACGGACCCGTCGACAGCGCTCAACGATGCTCTGCAGCAGATGATGGCCGCACTGGCCGCCCAGTTCCAGCAGATGCTGAACGACTTGGCGGCAGCGCTGGGCAATGCGTACGGCACTAACGCCGCCACGACCACGACCGTCACAAAGCTTGCCGCACAAGCAAGTAGCGAGACGGTCCCGGCGACAACAACCACGGCGACAACAACCGCCGCGCCGACGGCCACCCCGACGACCACCTCGGCGGCCGCCGCAACTCCGACCGCGACGGCAACACCGACCGCGGCAAGTCCGTCGACGACAAAGACCACCGCGTCGCCGAGTGCAACCGCAACGCCCACGGCTACTGCAACTGCAACACCCACGGCGACTGCGACTGCAACGTCCAAGCCAACCGCAACACCGACAGTTACGGCTACTGCAACGCCAACAGCAACAGCCACGGCAACCGCGACACCCACGGCAACGGCGACACCCAAGGTGACGGCAACGGCAACGCCGACCGCTACACAAACGGCAGCAGCAACCGCAACCAAGAGCTCGGCGGGCACATCAACGAAAACCAACTGACCGCTGAATGCGGACGAAGGCTGGCTCAGCTCGCGAAGATCTCCGCGAGCTGAGCCATGTCTTCGACCCGCTCCTTATGCGTCGGCGCCACCGGAGCAGCGAGGATGCACGTGACACCCGCCGCGCGGAACGCCGCGACGCGCTCGGTCACCAGTGAACGCGGACCGATCAGGCTCATCGCTTCGACCAGATCTGCGGGAACCGCCGCGGCAGCCTCGACCTTCTTGCCGTCGAGGTAGAGGTCCTGGATCTCCTTGGCCGCGTCGGCGTAGCCGTAACGGACGGTGAGCTGGTTGTAGAAGTTCTTCCCGCGCGCGCCCATTCCGCCGATGTAGAGCGCCGCCTGGTGCCGAACCATCTGCGACGCGTTCTCGATCTGCTCGGCGTCCTCGGTCACCCGTGCGGTTGCCTGCACCACAATTCCCAGCTCGGGCAGCGAAGGATCGCGCTTCGCCTTGCCCGCTGCCAGCGGTTCACCGAACGCGACGTCGACGTGCTCGGGGTGGAACAGGAAGGGCTGGAACTCTTCGAACATCTCGGCCGCGAGTTCGGTGTTCTTCGGACCGATAGCAGCGAGCAACATCGGAATGTTCTCGCGGACAGGATGATTGATGATCTTCAGCGGCTTGCCAAGCCCTGTGCCGCCGTCCTCCTTGGTGAACGGCAGTGTGTAGTGCTTGCCTCGGTACTCCGTCTTCTCCCGACGCCAGATCAGTCGACAGATGTCGGCGTTCTCACGCGCGCGCCCCACCGGGTAGTCGTACTTCACACCGTGGAAGCCCTCGATCACCTGCGGCCCCGACGCTCCGATACCCAGCACGAAGCGACCACCACTGATGAAGTCGAGCCCCGCCGCGGTCATCGCCAAGTTCGACGGTGTGCGCGAGTACATCGGCAGGATCGCCGACTGCAGCTCCATCTTCTCGGTGCGCGCTGCGATGTAGCCGAGCTGGCTCACGGCGTCGAAGCTGTATGCCTCGGGCACCGCGATTCGAGCGACACCCGCCGACTCGAAGTCGACGAGGTTGTCGATCGTCTCGCGAAAATCACCGGCGTAATTGATGGGCATACCGAGCTTGATGGCAGAAGCGGTCATGGTTTCGGATTCTTCCACAGCGCCCCCACCGCTTGTCGAGACCCGCCCGAGCGCTCGCTCGCCCCCACTGCTGGTCGAGCTCCGCCCGCTGGTCGAGCGCCCCGCCCGCTGGTCGAGCTTGTCGAGACCCCCACGCACACAAATCGGACATTAGCTGCGCAAACGGTGTCCGCCCACGGTCAGTTCGGTGAACACTAGGTGAACACCGTGTGCAGATAGGCAAACTCGCAGGTCACAAACACACGGCAGTCGAACTTAATTTAGGCGAAACCTTAATCCGGGCAGCATGATATTGCCCATGAGCGGAGAGATGCTTGTCCTCGTGTTGCTGGTCATCACAGCACTTGGCTTCGACTTCACCAACGGATTTCACGACACCGGAAACGCCATGGCGACATCCATCGCCACGGGCGCACTCAAGCCCAAGGTCGCGGTCACGATCGCGGCCATCCTCAACCTCGTCGGCGCGTTCCTCTCGGTCGAGGTCGCGGCGACAATCACCAAGAACATCCTTCACCTACAAGACAAGTCCGGAGCCCTGATCTCCGGCATCGACGCCAACGAAGCTCTACTGATCATCTTCGCCGGCCTAGTCGGTGGCATCCTCTGGAACCTCTTCACCTGGCTCTTCGGTCTGCCGTCGAGCTCGAGCCACGCTCTGTTCGGCGGACTCATCGGTTCGGGTATCGCCGCGCTGGGCGCGAGCGGCATCGACTGGCACGGCGTGCTGTCGAAGGTCATCATCCCCGCGCTCGCCTCGCCCTTCATCGCCTGCGCCGTCGCCGCGGTCGGCACCTGGTTGATCTTCAAGATCACCGCAAAGATCCTGGTCTCCAAGCAGGAGAAGGGCTTCCGCAGCGGACAGATCGTCACCGCATCGCTGGTCTCCCTTGCTCACGGCACCGGCGACGCACAGAAGACGATGGGCGTCATCGCACTCGCCCTGATCTGCACCGGTCACCTCAGCGCATCGTCGGTCAAGCACGGCCTGCCGGTCTGGATCGTCGTCAGCTGCGCCGGAGCCATCGCCCTCGGCACCTACCTCGGCGGATGGCGCATCATCCGCACGCTCGGCAAGGGCCTCGTCGAGATCAGCTCCCCGCAGGGCATGGCCGCTGAAGCCAGCTCCGCCGCCATCATCCTGACCAGCTCGGCAGCCGGCATGGCACTGTCGACGACGCAGGTCGCCACCGGCTCGATCCTCGGCTCCGGCGTCGGCAAGAAGGGCGCCCAGGTCCGCTGGGCCGTCGCAGGCCGCATGGTCATCGCCTGGGTCACAACGCTTCCCGCAGCGGGCATCGTCGGCGCTGTCTGCTACGGCCTCGGCCACCTGCTCGGCGACGTCGCCGGCGCTGTCGTCATCTTCGTCCTACTGGTCGCGGCGTCGGCATACATGTACTGGCGTGCACAGCAGAACAAGGTCGATTCCAACAACGTCAACGACGAATGGGACGACGAGACCAACTCGATCATCCCGCCGAGTGCGCAGGACGGTCCGCGTCAGGTCCCCGATCCGACAGCGATGACGTAGGCAACCAGAGACGACGACGGACGACTAAAGGAAAAGCTGAATCTCATGGACATCCTCGAATCGATTCTCAAGGTTTTCGCAATCGGTCTGGTTCTCGGCGCAGGTCTGCCCGCACTGTTCGCGGTAGGCATGGTCTGCGAGGCGCGCGGTGAAGGCGGACTCAACGCCGACGGCACCACCTCGGCACCCAATCCCGCGCTGCGCGCGCTGGGCTACGTCTTGTTCGCGATCGTCGCGGCAGTGATCGTCATCGGCCTGCTGTGGATCTGCCGCCAGACGCTCAACTACTACTTCGACATCAAGCTCTTCCCCTCCTGGGCATACAAGTAAACCCAAGCGCCACTCGACATTTCGATTTCGAACCGAAAGGCATCATGGCCACCACGTCGCTGTTCGAATCCGCCGTCAACTGGATTCGCAAGGGCTACCCCGAAGGGGTCCCACCCACCGACTTCCCGCCGCTGCTCGCTCTGCTGACCAAGGTGCTCGACGACGACCAGATCATGCACGTGTGCATGGAACTCGCCGCCGAGCAGGGAATCGGAACCCCACTCACCGAGGAGCAGATCGCGGGCGCGATCACCAAGGTCTCCGACCAACCGCCGACCGAGTACGAGGTCAACCAGGTGGCATCTCGGCTCGCCGCGGTCGGGTGGCCGTTGGCGGCGGAGACCAAGAGTTCTGAACACGACGCCGAGGATCTGAGCTCACCGAGCTGAGATCACGGTGAGCTGAGACTCCTCAGCCATCACGAGTATCCGGTCCGGGCCCGCCCCCCCGCCGCGCCGGCCGCGGTTAAAAGCAAGCCAACAACCGGGAACGGGGGGTTTGTTGGGGGCGGGGGGGGGGGGGGGCGGGGGGCGGCCGCGGCGGCCGTGCCCCGCGCGCCCGGGCGGGGGCGCCGCGGTCGGGTGGCCGTTGGCGGCGGCCTCCGGGACAGAGCA
>NZ_LZMO01000109.1:0-22212 GCF_001665715.1 Gordonia sp. 852002-10350_SCH5691597 | reverse complement strand
CCCGGCTCCGCGCCATGCCGGCTGAGCTGTCCCGTTTCGGGCTCTCACGTTCCGAGCTCTCCCGTTTTCAGTCATTTCTGGTGCTTCCCGGCGAGCCGACCTGGCCTTTTGCCGCCGGGCGCCTCTGAAAATGACTGAAAACGGGAGCGGCCCGGAACCTTTGCGGACGGAGAACGTCCAAATGCCATGGCTATTCGACCCCCGGTGAACCCCGACCTCACTCCCGATGCGCTTCCGCTCGGCGCGATCGACCCCGACGCGGTCAATCTCGGTGTCTTTTCTCGCCCGGAGCTCCGGGCACGCGGGCTCACCGACGCCGACCTGCGCAGAAAAGTTCGGCACGGCGAACTCCTCGTTCCCCGGCGCGGCTGGTACGCCCAGCCCGAAGCCGACCCGGACGCCGTGACTGCAGCCAAACGCTATGGCGAACTCTCCTGCGCGTCGGCGCTCACCAAGCACGGGCTCTGGGTGCCGCCCGGATACGAATCGCTCCACGTGCGCGCGGGAAAGAGCGCGTCGCCGAGACGCGACGACTACTGCACACTTCCCGGCGCGCCACTGCCCGTCACCACCATCACCGACACGATCGGTCTGTCTCTGGTGTGCGCTGCGGGCTGCATGAAAGACGACGACACGATCGCCACGCTCGATTCGGCGATGCACACCCTCGGTATCGATGTCGACGACCTTCGGCTGATGCTGCCGCAGACGAGCCCGCTCATCGAGGCCCTGCTTCTCGAATGCGATCCGCGGTCGATGTCCGGGACCGAGAGTCTGACCCGGGTCCGTTGTCGTCGAGCCGGTTTCGAGGTCGAGGTGCAACCCGAGATCTCCGAGGCCGAGCACGCGGACCTGCGGATCGGCCGGCTCCTGATCGAATGCGACAGCAAGCTCTACCACCTCAGCCCGGCGAACTACACCAACGATCGACACCGCGACCGCAAATCACTCACGCAGGGCCGCCCCACCCTTCGACTGACCTACGACGACGTGTTGTACGGCTGGGAGCAAACCCTCGACGACATCACCGAGATCGTCGGCGCATTCGCGCAGTGACGCGAGCTACGCGCCGACATAACCCTTGTCGTCACGCTCCTGCCAGGTACACAGGCACACCTCGTTGCCCTCGGCGTCGGCGAGTACCCACCACGAGGGCGCGAACTCGTCGGTGACGAGCGTGCCACCGGCATCGAGCGCGGCGCTCAATCGGCCCTCCACCTCGTCGTGCGGGATCCAGAAGTCGAGGTGGATTCGGTTGCGTCCTGCCCGTTCGGTGTCCATCTGTTGGAACCAGATTGCGGGGAGACGTCCTGCGGGGTCCACGAGGTCGGCTGCCTCGAGGTCGCGCGCGTCGTCGTCGAGTTGCTTGTAACCGAGCACGGCCTTCCAGAAAGGTCGGATCTTGTCGATATCGAGGGCGTCGATGGCGACGTCGAAGCGGGCCTCGGGCATGGAAAGCGGTTCGAGCTCGAGCTCGCGAGCGATCTGCGCGATGAGGTTCGCGAGCCTGACGTCGGCTTCGGTGATGCGGTGCGCACTGTGCGTCGAGAGAGTGAGATGGATTGTGCCGTAACGCAGATCGATGTCTGGGTGGTGGTCGGCGATCTCAGCCTCCTGCGCGATCCGATGGAGGAAGCGCACGCCACGGGCCATCGATCCGGTGTCGTACCCCGCACGCACGCTGTTGCCGATGACCCGCCAGGGGTCGGACAGCCGTGTGGTGGCGTCTGCTGCGGTGACAGGCTTTCGTGGAGAAGGGGCCATAGCCCGACGGTACGGCGGATCGTCGTATGTGGGTCGCGGTTGTGTCCGATCGAGATGAACTGGTTGTCGGGAGTTCACGCAGTTGCTCACCGACCTCCGCGAGACGGCACATTCTGGGATGATCGACGGCATGCACACACGCGCATGCGCGGCGCTGGTGCTCGCGGTAGCAGGACTGGTGGGGACATCATTCGGAGCCGGCGCGGCACTCGCCGACCCGTTCCCGGTGACCACCGACGTGGTGGCCGCCCAACGCGACGGGCTGACCGGTCCCGCCGACGCCTCCCCCGCCGGCGCGAATCGACCCGACTGTCACGATCGATACGATCGCAACCCCGTCATCCTGGTGCACGGCACGACCTCGAATCAGTCGTCAGCGTGGTCATTTCTCGCTCCGACGCTGGCCAACGCCGGCTTTTGCGTCTACACCTTCACGTTCGGCCAAGTACCGGGAAGCGGTTCTGTCGGCGGACTGGCGCCCAGGGCAGAGTCGACGCAGCAGCTCGCCACCTTCATTGACCACGTCCGTCGCGAAACCGGGGCGCACACCGTCGACCTGGTCGGACACTCGCAGGGCGCAGCGGTTGCACAGTCGGTCACGCAGTTGCCCGGCAGGGCCGCACAGATCGGCACCATCGTCGATATTTCCGGGGCGAATCGCGGGTACTCGTTCGGCGGGAAACCCACGCCGCGCGGCGAGGGCGACAACGGACCCAACCACCCGAAGATCCGGTACGTCAACCTGGCCACAACGCACGACGAGGTGGTCTTCCCGCTGCGTAACGCCCTGATGGAGCCTGCGCCGAACGTCACGAACGTCGTCGTGCAGAACGTGTGCCCGGCGTCGAAGGTCGGGCATCTGGGCATGATCTACTCGCCGACAGTGGCCGCACTGGTACAGAACGCACTGGACCCGAGCTCGCCGGTCGCGGTCCCGTGCGGCCGCGACTTCCCGTTCTGAGCGCGTGCGCCATGCCCCGTCTCGGTGCCGGTTTTGGTTCCACAGAGGTGGCTCGCTACACTCGTGAGCGCTGCCTCGCGCAGCACGCCGCCTTAGCTCAGTCGGTAGAGCGATTCACTCGTAATGAATAGGTCAGGAGTTCGATTCTCCTAGGCGGCTCCGCAGGTCAGAGAGACTATTTCCTTCGCAGTCTCTCCCAAGGCAAGTCCACCTCTGGTCGGCGTCATGTCGGTACCGACCTCGCTCACGCCGTTCATAGATGTACCTAGAAGTCAATGTCGATGGCGGAGAGAAGTGAATCGCAGCGCCAACTCTGATCAACCCCGTAGAGTCCGCACCGTTGCAGCTTTGGTCACCACGTTAGTTGCATTGATCGTCTTCGGATTGGTGTCCGCCTGCGGTTCGTCGAACGACAACACCGGCCCCACGTCGACAACATTCACCAGTCCCGAACCGGTGGCAGGCCGCTGGAACAATGGAAACAACGGCACTTCGTTCGAACCGTGCACCAGCCTGACGCCCACCACACTGCGCGCACTCGACGTCGACCCCGCCACCTGGACAGACATCTCGATCGACGGCTTTGGCCCCCGCGGATGCCGCGCCACCTCTGCCACCCGAACCATCACCCTGCAGGTCATCAACACCTCCGCAGGTACCGTGCTCGATCCGGTCGCCTATGTCAGCACTTCATCGAAGCACTCCCGACGCCCCGAATTCGTGTTCAACCGGTCCACGGTATGCGTCGCGACCGTGATCTCCGGCGACTCCACCATCATGGCCTCGGTCAGCGATGACAGCATCCGAACAGAATTCGCGACGCCCTATCCCAAACCCGGTGAGCGACTGTGCCCAGTCGCGCAAGACATCCTCAACCGCACCGCCCAACCCATCCCCGCAGCGGCCGTCCACCCCACATCAACGATGGACTCACGATGGGCATTTGTCCTCACCTACCCCACCTTGATGCAAGCAGGCGTCCTCACAGAGCGGAGTGCACCGGGCGAGAAACGAGTAGTCGTCGACTCTGTAGGCCGACTGCTTCCCTATTCCGAACTCATCAGGTCCGACCCGGAGAATTCTGCGGGCGTTACCGCTGCGGCCGAACTCCTCGCGATACAGCTCCGGGTGCCCGGGTCATACTGACGGCCAGTCCGCGAGAACTGATCTGCTACTCGGGTGAGTTGGCTGGATTCTGCGCCCACAACTGCGCGACGCAGCCGTGTCGGTGTGGTGTCGGTAGTCAACACTACTCAGCTGGCCCACCGTGTTCGTCAACGTTCCTCAATGCCTGGTCAAAGGTGGTCTGATCTTTGCGACCAGGCCACCGCATCAGACTCAAACTGAATAAGTCAGGAGTTCGATTCTGCTAGACGGCTCCGTCTTGGCCACGGCAGTGCCCGGTCACCCGTAATACGCGAACTCGCAGGTCGGGTTGGGCTCGGTCTTGTAGGCGACCAGGTTGCTGCCCATCATGATCGTGCAGCTCACCTCACCGCCGCCGGTCACGCTGACGCTCGACGAGACCTTGTTGTACACCGGGTAGTCCTTGCTCCAGGGCAGCGTCACGGCGGTCTCGGTGGTCTCCGGCCCACCGTTGATGCGGTAGCGGATGGTGACGGGCGTCGAACCGTCGATCACTTTCATCGTCGCGGTGCCCACCGACGGTCCCGTCGGCTGAGCCGCGGAGGACTCCGCAGCGCTCGTCGCGACATCTGTGGCACTCGAATTCGATTGCGCTACCGGCTCACCCGACGATGAGCAACCAGCAAGTGACAGCATGAGCGCCGCACCACAACAGGTCCCGACAAATATCCTCTTCGACATGCGAGGAGTCTAATGCTCTGAAAGCCGTACGCCACGTGAGTCATCCACAGGCTCGACAACGCACGATGCGGCCGGACCCAGCCCGTGGTCCGACCGCATCGTGCACTCTCCAGAGAATCTCCGGCGAGCAGAATCAGGCAGCGAACACCGCCAGACGCCGAGGCTGCTCCACCGACGAATAATGCGACGCGTCGCCGGTGATGATCTGACTCTGCTGGCCGTTGACATCGACGGGCACGTCGCCTGCCAGGGTGATCCGATGCAGCTGACGCTTCTGGTTGCCGAAGTCGGCGATGCCGTAGTGCTGGGTGGCCCGGTTGTCCCAGATCACCAGGTCACCGTAGCTCCAATTCCAGCGGAAGGTGTTCTCCAGCTTGGTGATACGAGCCTGAAGCAGTTGGTACAGATTCGCGAACTCCGACGCCTTCAGGCCGCGGAACTCCTTGGCGAAGTGGCCGAGGAGCAGGCTGCGCTCACCAGTCTCCGGGTGCACGCGGACAACGGGATGCAGCGTCTCGTACTCGGAACTGGTGAACTCGGCGTAGTGCTCCTCCTTCTGCACAACGTCGACGCCGCCGGACGGTTCCTTCTGTCCCACATAGTCGTACAGGTTGGAGTGCGTGGCCCACAGTTCCTCGACGAGCGAACGCAGCGGCTTGGGCAACTGCTCGTAGGCAGCGACGGTCGACGCCCAGGTGGTCGCACCACCGTAGGCAGGCAACACAATGGGCCGCAGCAGCGACGCCTTGGGGATGCGATCAACGAAGGTCACGTCCGTGTGCCAACTGTTCGCGGCGCCTTCGATGGTGAGCAGCTGATCACCGCGCGACGTCACCGTCGGGTGCGGTGCTGTCGGCTCACCGAGCAGCGACGCGAACGCGTACTGGGTCTCGTCGTCGAGGTGGTCCTGCCCGGTAAAAGCGATGACCTTGTTGACGGCAAGCGCGGTGCGGATCGCCTCGACCTGCTCGGCGGACAGATCACCGCCGAGGCGGACGCCCTCGACCTTGGCGCCAATGTTCTCGCCGAGCTTCGTCACGGTGATCGACGCGTCGTCGTATAGGGCCTGAGCAGCGGACTCGCTGTCGGTGCGTCGTTCGATGTCGGTCAGTGTCACTGGAATACTCCTTGGCTCATCTCTTGGCTGATGTCGTCGTTACTTCGATTTCTCCACTGATCGGCGATCGGCGAAAGGTTCTCGCCCACGTCGATTACAACCTTGTGCCGCCGTGTGATACTCGGTCGACGCGATACTCAGTCGGCGTGATACTCGGCGCTCTCATCGATCTCGCGACGGATACCGGCCGGCACCCGCACAGGACCCGGCCGGTACGTCACCGCACGCAGTGCGCTGCCGAAGCGGAACACGCCACGCCGCTCCCGTAGCTCCAGATCGACGGGACCCCGCGCATCGAGCCCGACGGAGATTCCCGTCCACGGGGACATGCCGACGAGTTGGAACTGGTTGTCCAACTTGGCGATTACCTCGACCTGCCCGCCACCCGACGCCTCGAGAACGAAGTCCCATCGCACCTGTGGTGTCGCGACGGCACGGAGCCCAAGGGTCTCCACGCCGTCGGGTAGCTCGCCGGACACACGCGCGATGCGGCCGTAGCTGTTGAACACGAAATGCGCTGTGCCGTCTTCGATGTAGAGCAGATAGCCGCCCTGCGGATCACCGTGTGCAACAAGTACGCCTTCGTATGCACGTGTCCAGTCGCGCAACTCGATCTCGATGTCGAAGTCGCGGTACGCGATGAGCTTGCTCGACCGGTACCGCTCGAGCGTCGGAGTGCCCGCGAGTATGCGCACCGGGTCGCTGTAGCGTTCTTCGTCTGGGCGTCGACGTCCCTGATCAGCAGGCGAATCGTATAGCGGGAAAACAGTATTGCGCCATGCGGCTTCGTCCCACGCGCGAGCAAGCTCGGCAACGACGTCCGGGTGTTCCGCAGCGATGTCGTGCGTCTCCGCGGGATCAGTTGTCACGTCGTAGAGTTCCCACTCCGGGTCGTCGACGCGATCGGGATCCCGGTGCAGCGACAGCAGCTTCCACCCGTCCCGATAGAACCCGCGGTGTCCGCCGAACTCGGCGTACTGCTCGGTGTGGTCCGAACTCGCTGCCTGATCGCGCAGAAACCCTGCGGCACTGACACCGTCGCGCGATTGCGCGGGTTTGCCGTGCCGTTCGGTCGGCGCCTCCACGCCCGCCAACTCGAGCAGCGTCGGCACCAGATCCGTCACGTAGGCATACTGTCGGCGGACACCGCTGTCGTCCGCGTCGCGCGGCAGGCCGTCGGGCCACGACAGCACGAACGGCACCCGCACACCTCCGGCAAAGGTCTGCCCCTTGTAGAAGCGGAAAGGCGTGTTCGACGCCTGGCCCCACCCGCGTGGATAGTGCACACCGAGAGCCGCGCTGCCGATCAGATTCTCGTCAAGGGGAACGTCGCGCTCCCAGTCCGACGGCACCGGACCATGCACGAATTGGCTGAAGTACGAACGGGTTCCGACCGGACCGCCCTCGGCGGTACCACCGTTGTCGGACGTGAACACGATGATCGTGTTGTCGAGTTCACCGAGCTCGGTCAAGGTGTCGACGATGCGCCCGACGCTCTGATCGACCGAATCGACCATGGCCGCATAGACTTCCTGGTACTTCGCGAATCGTTCCTGCTCGGCAACGTCGAGCTCGTCCCACGGTGGCGCATCGTAGCCGGGCTCGGTGTTGCGCTCGGCGATCGGGGTGCCCTCGTCGAACAAACCTTGCTCGACCTGTCGGTCGAACCGTCTCTGCCGCACAGCATCCCATCCATCCGCATACTTTCCGCGATACTTCTCGAGGTCGGACTCCTTGACCTGATGCGGACCGTGCATGGCGATATGCGCGAAGTAGAGGAAGAAGGGTTTCTCGGCATCGTGCGCCCGCAGCGACTTGATCTGCGCGACAGCATGATCGGTGAGATCGTCGGTGACGTAGTAGTCATCGGGGTACTCGTCGACGTCGACGACCGAATTGTCAGCGATGAGCTGGTTGGGATAGAAGAAGGAGTTCAGCCCTTCAAGCGAACCGTAATAGGAGTCGAACCCACGCTGCAGCGGCCACGAATCGCGCGTACGCCCGGGGCTCATGTTGGCGTCGCGGGCGAGATGCCACTTACCGACCGCATACGTCGCATAGCCGTTCGCGCGCAATATCTCCGGAAGCGAGAGCACATCGTCGGCGAGTTCGAGACGTAGACCGGGGAAGCCCGGATCGGAGTTCGCCACACTGCCGTAACCGGCGCGGTGCGGATTGAGCCCCGTCAGCAGAGCAGCCCGAGCCGGCGAACAGACCGGCGTCGTGTGGTAATTCGACAGTCGAAATCCACGCTCTGCGAGCGCCGCGATGTTGGGGGTATCGATCTCCGCACCGAACGGCGAGATATCGGAGTAGCCCATGTCGTCAATCAGCACGACGACGATGTTCGGAGCACCCGCCGGCGCGCTCGGTTCGGGCTTCCACCAAGGCGTCGACTGCGACGATGTACGGCCGACCCGACCCTCGAAACCTTCGTAACCCCGTGCGTAGTCGGGTATTTCGCTGTTTCCGTCTGCCATCGTCGCTCCTCGAAGATCGTGCGACCGCCGCTGTCCGCGGTTGCGCATCACACACCATCCGCACGGCCGGTCGGTCTGTCAACCCTTTCTCCGACGCTGCCGAGAAAGGCTTCATCAGCTTGAAGTCGCCACCCGAATGCCCTCACAGTTGCTCGTATTCGACGAACGCACACCGACCCTCGGCCGTGCGTCGTGTGGTCGATGTCCGGCTCGGCTCCTGCCGCATCACCGACCACCCCAGCCCCCATCCCATCGGACGGAAGAGAATCCGAAGACCATGCCCACTCGCACACGAGCCGCGCTGCTCGCGCTCGTCGCACTGCTGACGATGGCCACGGCCACCGCGTGCACCTCCGCCGTCGCGCAGCAGCAGAACTCGACAGCGACCGCCCTTCCGCCGGGCCACAAGCCGCCGCAGGGCGGCACCCTACGGGTCGGTGTGCTCAACGACCTGAGCCCGAAGACCTTCCTGCAGATCGGCACCGGCAGCATGAACGGCCACGTGGTGTCGAACGTCTTCGACACCCTGATCCGCTACTCGCGCGACGATCTGACCGTCCGGCCGGCGCTGGCCACACGCTGGCAACTCGCTCCAGACGGACGCTCCGTCGCACTCGATCTGCGCGACGACGTGCGCTACCACGATGGTCGGGCATTCACCTCGGCCGACGTCGAGAGCTCACTGAAGGCGTACACCGCGGGGCCGTGGACACCGCAGTTCAAGCGGACCGCCGCAGCAGTCACCGGCTACGACACCAGCAATCCGCACCGCGTGGTGCTGACCTTCGACCATCCGCTCAGCAACATCTTCGACCTGCTCGACTCTGCACCGATCATCGACGGCAACACTCTCGACGGGCTGCGCGCGGGCAAGGTGTTCAACGGAACCGGACCGTTCCGATTCTCGTCGTGGCAACCGAATTCGGATGTCCGCCTGGTACGCAACGACTCCTATTGGGGTCCGCGAGCCAACCTCGACGCCATCGACCTCGACATCATCACCGACCAGCAGGCGCTCTACACCCGACTCCGCACGGGCCAGATCGACCTCGCCTACGGACTCAACAACCACGACCAGGAATTGGCAACGCGCCGATACGGATTCAACAACATCACCTACACCGGTGCCGAGCAGCAGGAGTACGTGGGAATCAACGTCGCCAATCCCGCTCTGGCCGACGTCCGCCTTCGTAAGGCGATCGCATTCGCCATCGACCGCGAACGCATCATCAACGACGTCTTCCGCAAGAGCGGATATGTCGTCAACCTGCCCTGGCCCAAGTGGTCTCCCGCATACGACGCGTCGAAGAACACGACGTACACACGCAATGTGGACCGTGCCCGCCAGCTCGTCGCCCAGCACGGGCACGTTGCACCGATCACTCTCGACTACTCCACCCAGGGAGTTGACCGGGTGGTCGCGCAGATCGTGCAGTCGAACCTCAAGGACGTCGGTATCCCGGTCGAGTTGCGCCCCAACGACAACACCGTGCAGTCGTCGAAGCTGATCGGCGGCAAGTTCGACGGAATCTGGTTGCTGCAGCATGCCTTTGCGCAGTTCACGCCGTCGACCCTCGCCGTCTCGGCATACCCGTTCAACGCGGCGAAGAACTCCTCCAACTACGTCAATCCGGACTACGCGAAGGCAGCCAACGCGGCCTGGAACGCGCCCGATCCGACGTCGCCCGCCGCGCTTGCCGCGTATCGGCAGCTCGACGACATCTGGTTGAACGATCTGTTCCTCGTCGAGATCGGTGTGGTGTTCCAACAATCCGCGGCGTCGCCCGCCGTCGGCAATGTCGATTGGGACAGGCGTGCCCAACTGCACCTCGGTGAGACCTACCTCAACACGCAAGGACGGAACTCCTGATGGCCGGATATCTGTTGCGCCGCATCCCGACGGCGATCCTGGTGCTGTTCGTGGCATCGGTGCTGATCTTCGCGATCGTCCGATTGATCCCCGGAGGACCGGAATCAGCGCTCGCGGGACCCGACGCCACGCCCGAGCAGTTGGCGGCGATACGCCACGATCTCGGCCTCGACCGCGGCTTCATTGCACAGTACGCCTCCTGGATCGCAGGCATCTTCACGTTCGATCTCGGCAAGAGCTACCAGGTCGGTGGCGAGATCAGCTCGCTCGTCTCGTTCGGACTCGTCCACACCATTCTGCTCACCGTCACCGCGCTGATCCTCGCCGTCCTCCTGGCGCTGGCATTGAGTCTGTCGGCGACGATCTTCGACAACCGCATCGTCAATTCCATTGTCACCGGCGTGAATGCGGTGGCGATCGCGGTTCCGACCTTCGTTGTCAGCACACTGTTGATTCTGCTGTTCGGGGTCCGGTGGCGCATCCTCCCCGCCGGCGGGACGCCGCCCGACGGACTCTTCAGCCAACCCGGCATCACCGCGCAATACCTCCTGCTGCCCGCCGTCGCCCTGGCGCTTCCGGCCGGCGCCACACTCGCCCGCTTTCTGACCGAAGCGCTGCGTGCCGAACTCCGGCAACCGTATGCGACCACCGCGCGAGCACTCGGAGTATCGAAGCGCGACATCGTCATTCACAGCGCACTACGCAATGCACTGCCACCGAGCATCACCGCGCTCGGGCTGGTCACCGGAGGACTCCTCGGCGGCGCGATCCTCGTCGAGGCCATCTTCGGTTGGCCGGGACTCGGGCTCCTGACCGAGCAGGGCATCTTCGCCCGCGACTATCCGCTCGTGCAGGTGCTCGTGCTGCTCTCGGTCGCGGTGTTCGTCGTGCTCCAACTGCTCGCCGACGTGCTCCACGCGTGGCTCGATCCCCGAATCCGCCTGAACTCATCGAATTGATTGGCAGGTAACCGATGTCGACCTCACTCACCACCTCGTCCGGCTCGACGTCCGCGACCGGGGCCTCGGCTGCAGATATCGAACCGGGCCTGATCCCGGAGTCGCCCACCGACAAGGAGCGACGTCGAACCCGGACTCCGTTGTGGCGCAGTCTCTTCACCGGGAGCGGCCTCGTCGGAAGCGTCCTGGTGCTCGGCATCGTCGCGCTCGCGCTGCTCGCACCACTGCTGACGTCGTACGGACCGGACCAGCAGATCGACGGCGCGTACCTGTTGCCGCCCGGCGCCGACCACTGGTTCGGAACCGACGACCTCAACCGCGACGTCGCGACACGGGTCCTCTACGGCATCCGGGTGGATCTGCTGATCATCTTCATCGCCGTACCGATCGGCGCCCTTCTCGGTACCGCGATCGGCGTGCTCTCGGTGTCGCACCCCATCTCAGATGTCATCGCGCAGCACACCTTCGACGTCATCCTCGCCTTCCCGGCTCTCGTTCTCGGCATCGCCCTGACCGCCGTACTGTCTCCCGGCGCAACCACGATCGGCATCGTCATCGTGCTCGCGGAGATCCCCATCTTCGGTCGACTGGCCCGCACGTCGGTGCTGCGCGTCAGAGAACTGCCCTACGTGGAGGCGGCGCGTGTGAGCGGCGCGCGCACCAGCTACGTCCTCCGCCGCCACGTACTGCCCAATTCGATCGAGTCACTCGGCGTCCAGTTCGCGCTGTCGCTATCGCTCGCCGTTTTCGTCGAAGGGGCACTGAGCTTCCTCGGCATCGGAGTGACTCCCCCGACGCCATCCCTCGGCGGCATTCTGTCGTCCGGGAACAGCTACCTGGAGACCAATCCGTGGTTCTCGGTGGCGCCGCTTATCGTGATCACGGCACTCGTCCTCGGTTTCTACCTGATTTCCCAATCCATTTCGCGCAGTAGGAGGCAGTGAGATGACCAACGCTGCAGAGAACGACCACACAGCAGTTGATCCCGCACCCGCACTGGAGGTCGACGCCCTTCGGGTCACCTTCGACTACCCGCGTCCGGCCGTCTCCGACATCAGCCTGCGCGTCAATCGCCGCGAGATCGTCGCCCTGGTCGGCGAATCCGGCTCCGGCAAGACCATGACAGCACGCGCGGCGATCGGCCTGCTCCCCGAGCACGCGGTCGCGACCGGCTCGGTCAAGGTCGACGGCGTCGAGGTGTTGAACGCCTCCGAACGTGAACTCAACACGATCCGCGGCACCGGTGTCGCCATGATCTTCCAAGAGCCGCAGACCGCACTCAACCCCGCACAGACCGTGGGATGGCACCTGCGCCAGGCGCTGCGGACACATCAATCGATCTCGCGACGCGATGCTCGACGCCGCGCCGTCGAACTGCTGTCGCTCGTCGAGATCCCCGACCCGGAGCAGCGGGTCGACTACTACCCCCACCAACTCTCCGGCGGCCAGAAGCAGCGCGTGGTGATCGCCCTCGCGCTCGCGAACGATCCAGCACTGCTCCTCGCTGACGAGCCGACGACGGCGCTCGACGTCTCGGTACAGCGTGAAATCCTCGACCTGTTGCTGCGCCTGCGCGGCAGGATCGACGCCGGAATCCTGCTCATCACACACAATCTCGGTGTTGTCGCCGACATCGCAGACCGCGTCGTCGTTGTCCAACTCGGCGAGGTCGTCGAGCGCGGAACTGTTTTCGACATCTTCGCTCGGCCAACACAGCCGTACACCCGTCAACTTCTCGCCGCAGTTCCAAAGCTGCCGACCGTCGACTCCACGGACGACGAGAGTGCCGGCGCGGCATCAGATTCCGACACCGGCACCGATATTGACGACGCTGCCGATGCCGGAGCACCCGTTCCCATCGTCGCCGTCGAGCATGTCACCGCGGTGCATCGCGGCGGTTTCGGACGCAAGCCCGTCATCGCACTCGACGACGTCTCGCTGCACGTCGATCCCGGAGAGGTTGTCGGGGTTGTTGGCGAATCCGGTTCGGGCAAGACAACTCTCGGCCGGTCGATCGGCGGACTCACCCACCTCAGTGGCGGCAGGATCCTGGTCGACGGATACGACCTCGACGCCGTCGACCGCGCACAGTTGCGCTCGCTGCGGCACACCATCGCGTTCGTGCCGCAGGACCCGACGGCGTCGCTCGACCCGCGCTTCACCGTCGCGGAGTCGATTCGCGAGCCACTCGACATCCAGCACATCGGAACGCGCGCAGAGCAATCGACCCGCGTCGACGAGCTGCTCGACGCCGTGCACCTGCCCCGCTCGTTCGGCGACCGACTTCCGCACGAACTCTCCGGCGGTCAGCGTCAGCGTGTCGCGCTGGCGCGAGCGCTGGCGGTGCGGCCCAAACTCCTCATCGCCGACGAACCGACCAGCGCGCTGGACGTGTCGGTGCAGGCACGTGTGCTCGAACTGTTCGCAGAACTACAGCACGAACTGGGCTTCGCGGCGCTCTTCATCAGTCACGATCTCGCCGTCGTCGAGCAGGTTTCTGATCGCGTGTACGTGCTGCGCAACGGGCGGGTCGTCGAACACGGGTCTGCGCGAGATGTGCTGACCCGACCGCGCGACGAGTACACGCGCGCACTGCTCGACGCCGTGCCTTACCCCGATCCGCAGCGGCGTCGGGAGTCGAGCGCCGCGTTGGCCTGAGGTCCGGCGACAGCGAAACCCAAGGACGAAACCTAGGACTTCTCTGTGTCAGCCTCAGCCTCGTCCGCCGCGCTTTCGCGCTCGTCTCCTGCGGCATCGTCGTCGGCCAGCGGGTCGTAGCCGGGAACACCTTCGAGCACGGTCAGCTCGTTGTCGATGGCGGCACCGACGGCCTTCGCGTCGTCTTTGATCTTCTTGATGAAGTCCGACATCTCGCTCCCTTGTCAGTGGTCGGGAATCCTACGAACCGCACGACCCCACTGCAGGCCGCGCAGTGACCACCCTACAAGGCCACAGACCCTGCTTGTGACCAGACGAGGCGTTGCCTAACGTCATCGGCATGCCCGCACGACGACTCCCCGATATCGCCGCGCTGGAGGTCGTCGTAGCGGTCGGCAGACTCGGCAGCATGGGGGCCGCCGCCCGCGATCTCGGACTCAGCCAGCAAGCCGTCAGTTCGCGTGTGCGCGCCGTCGAGCACGAACTCGGCGTCGAGATCTTCATACGCTCCCCCGCGGGTGTCGAACCGACCGAGAACGGTCGTCTGGTTCTCGAGTGGGCCAACGCGCTCGTCGAGCGGGCAGCCGAGTTCGTCGCAGGCGTCGACACACTGATCGGCAACCGGCACGCGACGCTGGTCGTCGCAGCGTCGATGACCGTCGCCGAGTATTTGGTACCGGGCTGGCTCACCACGCTCACCTCCCGTACCGGAGCACGAATCTCGGTGCGCCCCATGAATTCCGCCGAGGTGATCGAGACTGTGCGCTCCGGCGACGCCGACCTCGGATTCGTCGAAAGTCCCGGCGAGACAGCCGATCTCGACGCCGCGCTCGTCGCCACCGACGAGCTGTACGTAGTCGCCGCTCCGGGCCACCGGTGGTCACGCACGGGCTCGGTGTCGGCAGACGAACTGGCGTCGACGCCGCTGATTCAGCGCGAACCCGGCTCCGGAACACGGATCACCTACGAGAAGGCGCTGTCGGAGCTCGGACTCGTCGCCGCCGACCCGCTCATCGAACTGCGCTCGGTCACCGCGATCCGGTCGTCGGTATTGACGTCGAACGGGGTGACTGTGTTGTCGCGACTGTCGATCGCCGACGACATCGCGGCCGGACGCCTCGTCCGCATCGACGTCGACGGGTTGTCGATGGTGCGCCCACTCCGTGCCGTGTGGACATCGCACATCACCGTGCGCGGACCCGCACGAGAGCTGCTCGACGTCGCGCTGGCCTCCACCACCTGATTGTGTGATCGCACAGTCCGACGCCACATATTGGGTGAATAGCACGGTGATTGTGATGCAGAACGCGTGGATTCTGACAACAGTTCAGAAAATCAGCCCGTGTTCAGGAGGTACATCATGGCACTCGAGGCCACCGGCACCGTTGCCGCAGGAAGCACCGAGAGGTGGCGTGATCGCAAGCGCTACCTGTGGTTGATCGGTCTGATCGTCCCATCGTTCGCGTTCATCGCCATCGGTGGGTACGAGCTCACCGGGTGGGGCGTCTTCCTCTGGGTCGGGCCGATCATCGTGCTCGGCGTGGTCCCGCTGATCGACTTCGTCGCCGGTTTCGACCCGACCAACCCGCCCGACGACGTGATCGAGCAATTCGAGAACGACAAGTACTACCGCTACATCACCTTCGCGTTCCTGCCGATCCAGTACGTCGGCTTCATCCTCTCGATGTTCCTCATCGCCACCGCGGACTGGCCGATCATCAATCGCATCGGACTCGCCGTGACGCTCGGTTTCATCGGCGGAATCGGGATCAACACCGCGCACGAGCTCGGACACAAGAAGGAGAGCCACGAGCGTTGGCTCTCGAAGATCGCACTGGCACAGAGCTTTTACGGTCACTTCTACATCGAGCACAACCGTGGCCACCACGTGCGGGTCGCCACACCGGAAGACCCCGCATCGTCGCGACTCGGCGAAAGCTTCTACCGATTCTGGTTCCGCACCGTCTCGGGATCGCTCCGCAGCGCATGGCAGGTCGAGGCAAAGCGATACCGCCGCAAGGACACTCACCCTTTCCATATCGGTAACGACGTACTCAACGCTTGGCTGATGACCATCGTGCTGTGGGCCGCGCTCACCATCTGGCTGGGCGTCGGAATTCTGCCCTACCTCGTGCTGCAGGCGGTCGTCGGCTTCTCGCTACTCGAAATCGTCAACTACCTCGAGCATTACGGCATGCTGCGGCAGCAGACCAAAGCCGGACGCTACGAGCGCGTGCTTCCCATGCACTCGTGGAACTCCAACAACATCGCGACCAACGTACTGCTGTATCACCTGCAGCGCCACAGCGATCACCATGCAAACCCCACTCGCCGCTACCAGACCCTGCGTGACTATCGCGAATCACCCTCACTGCCAACCGGTTACGCCGGAATGATCGTCCTCGCGCTGTTCCCGCCGCTGTGGCGCCGGGTCATGGACCACCGCGTCGTCGAACACTTCGACGGCGACGTCCGACTCGCCAACGTCGCTCCCGGAAAGCTCGACCGTCTCACCCGAAAGTTCCCCATCCCCAGCGAGACGACGCTCGGCGAGTCGCTTCTCGACGACGCGACGCCCGGCGCAATCAACGACGACATCGCCGCGGCCCGCTGCCCCGGTTGCGGTTACACCTACGAGGTCGCGGTGGGAAACGAACTCGAGGGATTCGCCGCGGGTACCGCGTGGAAGGAGATCCCCGACGACTGGACCTGCCCGGACTGCGGCGTGCGCGAGAAGGTCGACTTCATCCCCCTCGAGGAGACCAGCGCATAGTCACCCCGCGACCCACCTCAGCCGAGGAAGGCGTCGTAGTAGTCCAGCGCCAACACCAGATCGCCTGCTCGCTCCCGAATGGGATGCCCGAGCAGGCGTTCTGCTTGCTGTATCCGGTAGCGCACCGTGTTCTTGTGTATACCAAGTGATTTCGCGACCTGTTCTGCACTGTCGGCAGTGGTCAGCACATAGCGAACGGTGCCGCGCAGTTCGTCCAGTTCCGGTCCGGCGAGTCCGCGCAGTACTGCACGCGCGAAACGCCCCGCGGCGTCGGGATCTCCGGTCAGGAGCGTCAGTGCGGCCACGTCCTCATACACTGTCAGCGCGATCTGTCGACGCGGCGACAGCGCAACACGTTGCGCCGCACGAGCATCGCGATGCGATCGGGCGAATCCCTCGACACCCTCTGCCGGCTCACCGATCGCGAACCGGATCTGCGCGGGATCGACGCCACGCGAATCCCACTGTGCCGCAGCACTCTGCGCCGTCCTCAGCGCCAGCCACCCCCACAGTTCCCGACCTCCCGGCCGCACCACGGCCAACCGTGCTCCGGTAATCGATGACGCGACGCGTACGAGCGCCGGTTCGAGCCGCTCGATCGAGTCAGCGTCCATCGCGTGCGCGATGACCGCAACCTGTGTGACGCCGGCGATCGGATGGCCGCCCAGTTCCGCCGAGAGTTCTGTCGAACCAACGCTTTTCCCGTCAAGGACGTCGGCGACCAACTCGTAGCGTCGCGCATCGCCGCGTCGTCGAATCCGCTCCACCTCGTCCTGATACAACGCGACGGACAGTTCGACCGAGGTCGCGAACCATCGGTTGGCCTTGGTCCAGAACCAGACGAGGAGCGACTCGTGGTCGAGATCCTTTGGCGCATGCCCGACAACGTCGACGGCGAAATCCCACGACGCCTCCTGCGCGCTCTGATAGACCTTCAGCAGCACCGGCAGTCCCAGATGGTGCCGCGCGATCTGTATCGACAGGTCTCCCGCTGCCGGCACGAGTTCGGTGGCCCCGTCCGCGTCGACGGTGACGCCGCCGAGGAACGCAAGCCAATGCTCCTCGACCGCGGCAACCAGCACCGGACGAATGTCGGCGGGCAGGTCGACGTCGGCGATGATCGCGTCGACGGTGGTCGACACCCAGTCGTCGAGCGCAGTCGGGTTCTGCTGGTCGGCGACGAACATCTCCAGCCACTCGGCGATCTCTGTCATCACCCCAAACTGCCAGAGACTGTGTGATTGCACAGTCGATAGCGCCAGATTGGGAGCGATGACCAGTGATTGTGACGCATCTCCCGGTCAAGATGACAACAGATGGTCGTTCACCAGCCCGCTATCGAAGGAGAGAATCATGAGTCACATCCAGGTCGACCGCCCCACCTGCGAGGGCATCGGAATGTGCGAAACACAGGCCAACGAGTACTTCCAGATCGGCGACGACGGCATCGTCGAGGTAGCGACCTCCGACGTTCCCGAGAGCGACAGGACCTACGTGCGGGCGGCCGTCGACTCGTGCCCGGTGTCCGCCCTGCGGATGCTCGACTGAGGTGCGCCGTGACTGAGCCACGCACGTCCTCTGCCCCGCTTCCGCTCGTCATCGTCGGCGCGTCCTTGGCAGGGGTGCGCGCCGCCGAGGGCGCCCGCGCCGAAGGGTGGACCGGCGACATCGTCATGATCGGCGACGAACCGCATCTCCCCTACGACCGCCCACCGCTGTCCAAGGCGATGCTCGACGCCGACAAGCAACCCGAACCACCCACCCTGCGGCGGGCGGAGAGTTGGGAAGCCCTCGACATCGACCTTCGGATGTCCACCACGGCAACGGGAATCGATGTCGCGCACCGAAGGCTGCTGACCGATGCAGGCCCGATCCTATACCACGCGCTCGTGCTCGCCACCGGGCATCGCGCCCGCACGATCCGCGCACTCGACGGATTCGACAACGTCCACACGCTCCGTCACTTCGACGACGCGGTCGCGCTCCGCGAAACACTCTGTCATGCCACATGTCTCGCCGTGTTCGGCACCGGCTTCATCGGTTCGGAGATCGCCTCGGCCGCTGCCGCGCGAGGCATCGACGTCACCCTGATCGGGACGTCGTCGTTCCCGCTCGCGCGCAGCGTCGGCCCGCTCGCCGGGCGCATGCTCGCAGCGCTGCAGGAGAGCGCGGGTGTGACACTTCTGTCCGACTCGGGTCTGGCGGATATTTCCGCGCGCGACAACAGGATCGACTCGATCCGCACATCATGCGGGCGTGACGTCCCGGTCGACGCGGTCGTCGTCGGCATTGGGTCGACGCCCGCCACCGACTGGCTCGCGGCGAGCACCGTCGAACTCGATCCCGCATCGGGCGCCGTGGTCTGTGATTCGACGATGGCGACCAGCGCCCCCGCGGTGTGGGCAGCGGGCGATGTCGCATCGGTTGACGGCGCTCCCGGCGGCCACTGGACCTCGGCGACCGCACAGGGATTCGTCGCCGGAGCGAATGCGGTTGGCGCGCAGCAGACATACGCGGGAGTGCCGTTCGCCTGGTCGTCGTGGCACGGTCACCGCATCCAGATCGTCGGCGCCACCGAGGTCGACCCGTCGGGCATGGTTACCGAGACCCTGGACGACGACGGCATCGTGCTCTACTCCGACGGCGACCGCGTGGTCGGAGCGGTGGCAGTCGACGCCCCCGGGCGGATCGCCAAGCTGCGTCGAACATTGTCGGCTGAGGTCACCGCTGCGCGATCCTGAGCGCCCCACGGCCAGCTCGACGCTAGCAGATCAGCAGGATCGCGACCGCCGCAACGGCATACACGACTTGACTCACAAGCCAACAATGGTCGGACACCGGATAGCTGGTCCCAGTGATGATCTCGCCAGGCGCTTAGCAGCATCCATGCCATTCGTCACCGAATCCGGTGACATATGCCAGGGGCGGCGAACGCATCGCGCGCTCGCCGCCCCTGCAGGTGTGTCGTGAAGGAAATCAGGCCTTGATCAAATCCGGGTTCTCCTTGTAGACCTCGTTGATGAGCGACATGTCGAAGATCTGCGCGGGCTTGAGGGTGTAGCCCGCCTTGCCCAGCGCCTCGATGTTCTGTGCGATCAGCGCGTCGGTCATCGTCAGCAGACCGTTCTTCTTCGTGTCCTCCGACACGACGAGCGTGTTCTGGGCGGTCGCTTCCTTGATCTGCTCATCGAGGTTCAGATTCAAGTCCTTGCCGTACTTCTCGACGGCGAGCTTCGCCGAACCCGCAGGATCGGCGACGGCGTCGTTCCAACCCTGCACCTCGGCCTTCAGGAACGCCTTGAGCTTGTCGCGCTCGTTGTCGATGGTCTCCTGCTTCACCACGAGTGTCTCGGCGACCAGGGGGAGTCCGAAGTCGGCGAAGAGGAAATTGGTGTTGGCAAAACCGCTCTCGGCCAACGTGATGGGCTCGTTGGTCACGTAGGCGACCCAGCCGTCGACCTCGCCCTTGGTGAGCGGCGTCGGGTCGTATTGCACCGAGATCTTCTGGACGTCGGACTCTTTCATCCCGTTGGCGGTGAGCAGTGCCTTGAACACATTCTCGTTGGACGCCTGCACGCCGATCTTCTTGCCCGCCATGTCCTGTGGGGTCTTGATCGGCTTCTCGGCCGACGACACGATGCAGAACGGGTTCTTCTGGTAGGTGGCCGCGACGGTCATCAGTTTGGCGCCCTGCAGAATCACCGGTGCGGTGAGCTGCGGCGCGGTGGTGCCGATCCACACCTTGTTCGACGTCAGGCCGGTCTCCACACCGGTACCGGCGCCGCCACCGGTGATCAGCTCGGGCGTGCCGAGACCGCCCGCCTTGTAGTACCCCTTCTCCAAAGCCCAGTATTCCCCAGCGAACTCGATGTTCTTCTGCCACGAGAGCTGCACCTTGGGATTGTCCGACGACGCCCCGCCGGACGAGCTACTGCCACTACTGCAGGCCGCGAGCGCCCCGGACACGCCCAGTGCACCCGCGGCACCTCCCGCAAGGAGCGAGTACCGAAGAAAAGCGCGACGATCGAGTCCGCCGCTACGCACGGAATTACTCATTGGGTCTTCTTCCTTTCAGGTGGATCGGGCGAGGATCACCCGACCGGGCTGGCCACGATCAGCAGCCTCAGTTCTGCTGCATACCCATCTGGGCCAGGACAATTGATTCGATGACGCCGACGATCGCGTAGAGGATGATCGACGCAACGGTGATGACGAGCACCGATGCCCACAGCTCGTTGTATGCCGCCGCGGGCAGCGCTTGCTGCAGCGTTGCACCGAGTCCCTTGTTGGTGCCGAGCCATTCGGCGACGGTCGCGCCGACGAGCGCACCGGGAACCGAGATCTTGGCGGCACTGAACAACGAGGGCACTGCCGACGGAATTGCGGAGCGTCGCAACGCAGTCCATCGATTACCGCCGTACACAGCGATCACGTCGTTGATCTGTGTGGGCGCGTTCGCCAGGCCGGTCATGATCATGACGAGCGCGGGAAAGAACACCACGATTCCACCCATCACGGCGACCACCCCGATCCCCCGCCCGACGACGAGCGTGATCAGCGGTGTCATCGCGACCAACGGCACCGAGCGAAGGAGCATCGCTATCGGCATGAATGTCTGTGCGGCAGGCCGTGATACGACGAACAGCGCCGCAACGAGTAGCGCAGCGGTCATTCCCACGACGAAGCCGATTGCGGCGTCGGTCAGGGTGATCGCGAGATTGTCGAAGATCTCCGACCTCGCGTCTGCGGCGCCCGGCTCGGTGAACAGATACTGGAAAACCTGGACCGGGGTGCGTCCGATGATCGGCCCTATGTCGGGGAAGGCGAGCAGGAACAGCCACCAGATCACCAGAATCAACACGAATGACGCGACGAGCGATCCGAGGAACTTGGTGATCTGCCACAGCAGCGCACCGATGTTCGGGCCTGTCGCAACACTTTCCGGGAGCCCGTCTGCTGGAGTCGATGCGTCGGCGACCACCACGTCGGCCGTCGAATCGGTTGTGGGAGCGCTCATCCGAACACCTCCTTACCTGCGGCCCACCGCGTCGCGAACCGGGCGACGACGGCGACGATCGCGTACCCGACGCCGGCGACGGCACCACAGATCAGCGCGATCGCCCACACCTGCGGGATGTCGCCGCGCTGCTGCGCCACGATCATCGCAGGACCGGCGCCCCTGTCCGGCATCGCGAGGAACTCTCCGAGAACCGCACCGAGAATCGCAGCCGGTGCCGCTATCTTGATGGCGGCCAACGTGTTCGGAAGTGCAGCCTCGATCCGCACGCGCCGCAACTGCGACCATCGGCCTCCGCCGTAGACGCGGATCAGGTCGAGGCTCGCCTTGTTCGGAGAACGCAGCCCGCTGAGCGTTCCGATCATCGTCGTGAAGAACACCGAGATGGCCGCGAGAAAGATGATCATCGTCTGCACCTGCGCGAAGGCGACCTGGATGATCGGCGCCACGGCGATGATGGGTGTGCAGTAGGAGATGATCGCGAGTTGAGTGGCCAAGCCCTCGATCGGCGGTATCACGATCACCAGAAGTGCCAGCAGGATCGCGAGCAGATTGCCCCAGAAGAAGCCGCGTAACGCCAATTCGATTGTGGACGAGAAGTTCTCGGCGTAGTAGCTCCATCCCGTGTCGGCGATGGTCTGGACAACAGCCCACGGTGTCGGGATCGTTCCGTGGAACCATTCCAACGCGCCGGCGAGCGACCAGAGTACTAGTGTCGCGTTTCGTTAGTTGGTTTTCGGTTGAGCTTTCTTGAGAATCTCCTCGACCGGTTTCGTCCACACGAAG
>NZ_LZMO01000108.1:0-15412 GCF_001665715.1 Gordonia sp. 852002-10350_SCH5691597 | reverse complement strand
AGGACAGGATTTGATCTATTGGGATTTTGAGCCCACGGCCGCACCCCTGGACGTGTGTCATATCGAAGGACGTGGGTGCTGCAGCACCCACGTCCTTCGATTCAACACATATTCAGCGGGCGGCCACCGCCGCGGTTGCGCTATTTGGACCCGAGCAGAGTCGGAATCAGGTTGACCAGTTGCGTCAACAGATCACTCAGCCCCTTGTCGCCCAGGATGTCTGACACTCCCGGCAGACTCGGCGTCGCGGGCGCGTTCGGCGTCGTTCCCGACGGCGCACTGGTCGACGGCCCGTCGCCCGTGGGTGCGGCGGCATTGACGCCGATGGTGATCTTGGGGTGCTTGGCAGGGTCGAGCCACGCGAGGATCTTGCGCATCACGTCGCGATCGATGGCAACGCAGCCCTGAGTCGGCTCACCGTTGGTGACGTGGAGGAACATCGCCGACGCCTTGCCCGGGGTGCGCTGCGGGTTGTGCGCGATGTTGACCGCGTAGTCGTACACCGGACCTGCGTCGTAGAGGTTCTCACTGTCGCCGCCGGGACTGTTCGCCTGGCGGACGTGGGTGTTGTAGGTCGGAGACTTCATGTTGGAGTCCCACCAGTCCTGACGCGTCGCCTGGAAGTACGGCATCTTGGTGCCCGGGTTCGCCTGCCTACCGAATGCCTGGTCCAGCGCGAAGGTGCCCTCGGGCGTGCGATAGACGTTGTCCTTGGGCTCCCCCATTCCCAGCGAACCCAGGAACGCCTTGGTCGGCCCGAACACGGGCTTCCACGACTTGTCCGCACCCTTCTCGAACGCGGTGAGCGTCGCGGTGGGGTCGGACGCCTTCGGCGCCGTGACCACGATCATCTGGCCGGTGTCCGACGCCGTGGTACCCGGCTTCGACGATCCGTTACCCGCGAGAGTGTCGAGGATTCCGTCGACCTGCGGGATACCGAGGGAGGGCAACGTCGGCGTTCCCGTGCGGGGTGTCGTGGGTGATGTCGGAGCGGGCGATGTCGGAGTTGTCGAGGTTCCCGGCGCGGCCAATGCCTGGCCGGCACCGGCAACGATTGCAGCCATCACCGCAATCGCTACAAGTCCCAACAGTCTCATTTGCCTCATCAGTAACTTCTGCACCACTCAAGTGTGACAAATGGCAAGACGGCGTGAGTCTCAGGGGCATCACGGTGCTGCACTGATCGGATGACAGAGCAGCAAAAACTGCTACTTGAACATGAACTCAGCCTCATCTATTGTCTTTTGGTGATGCAGCGCACACCGACCGCCGTCGGCGACTGCTCACACACTTCGAAGGGACATCAGATGAGCACTGTCAACACCGTCACGGGCCCCGTGGACTCGGGCGACCTGGGCCCGACTCTCATCCACGAGCACATCTTCGTCCTCGGCGAGGAGTACCGGGAGAACTATCAGGACGACTGGGACGAGGATCGCAAGATCGCCGACGCCGTGCGCGATCTGCGCGAGCTCAAAGGGCTTGGAATCGACACCATCTTCGACCCGACGGTGCTCGGCCTCGGCCGCTACATCCCCCGGATCAAGAAGATCGCCGAGCAGGTCGACCTGAACATCGTGGTGGCGACGGGCCTCTACACCTACAACGACATTCCCTTCCAGTTCCACTACACCGGCCCAGGACTGCTATTCGACGTCGACGAGCCGCTGGTGAACCTCTTCGTCCGCGACCTCACGAAGGGCATCGCCGACACCGACGTGCAGGCTTCGTTCCTCAAGTGCGCCATCGAAGAGCAGGGACTGACACCCGGCGTCGAACGCGTGATGCGGGCCGTTGGCCAGGCACACGTTCAGACCGGTGCACCGATCACTGTGCACACCAACCCGCACACCGGCTCGGGCCTTGTCGCGCAGCGCGTTCTGCGCGAGGAGGGCGTCGACCTGAGCAAGGTCGTCATCGGACATTCCGGCGACTCGACCGACCTCGACTACCTCATGAAGCTCGCCGACGAGGGATCGATCCTTGGCATGGACCGCTTCGGACTCGACGTGCTGCTGCCCTTCGACGACCGCATCAACACCATCGTCGAACTGGCCAAACGCGGTTACGCCGATCGGATGGGACTTGCCCACGACGCGTCGTGCTTCATCGACTGGTTCGATCCCGAGGCCAAGAAGCACGCGGTCCCGAACTGGAACTACCGCCACATCAGCGAGGACGTGCTGCCCGCGCTGCGTGAACGGGGTGTGAGCGACGCCGACATCACCACCATGCTCGTCGACGTCCCGCGCCGCTACTTCGAGTGACCACCACGCGCCCGGGGCGACTACCGGCCCCGGGCGCATGCAGCTCCACAACCCTTCTGTCATAAGGAATTCTCATGGCCAACCCCGTAGCCGCCCTGTGGAAGGGTGCCGACACCTACCCCGACCGCATTGCGGTACGCAGCGGCGACCGCATCCTGCGTTACGGCGACCTGCGTGCTCGAATCGCTCGCA
Source organism: Gordonia sp. 852002-10350_SCH5691597 (assembly GCF_001665715.1). Taxonomy (NCBI): domain Bacteria; kingdom Bacillati; phylum Actinomycetota; class Actinomycetes; order Mycobacteriales; family Gordoniaceae; genus Gordonia; species Gordonia sp. 852002-10350_SCH5691597. Next base: position 12,953 of record NZ_LZMO01000108.1, on the reverse strand, counting down.
GCGCAGCGCGTTTCGCGGCCTTGGGAGTCTCTCCCGGTGACCGAGTGCTGCTTGTTGCGCCGTCGATTCCGGAGTTCGTCATCGCCTACTACGGACTCCATACGATCGGCGCAACCATCATCACGGTCAACACGATGTCGACCACCCACGAGATCGACTACGTGGTCGACGATTCCGGGACCTCATTGATCGTCGCGTGGCACGAGTCGGCAGCCGCGGCCGACCTGGTCGCCACGAATCGTGGCCTTCCGTTCGTGGAACTGAAGCCGTTCGAGGATGATCCGGCCGCAGACGCGCCGTCGGTCGATGCCTATGTCGAGCGCAACGACCACGACACCGCGGTGATCCTGTACACCTCCGGAACCACCGGGAAGCCCAAGGGCGCTCAACTGAGCATCGCCAACGTCAACGCTGCGCCGATCGCGTTCCGCCCGGCACTGCGGCTCGGCGACGAAGAACGTTGGGCCACAGCACTTCCCCTGTTCCACTGCTTCGGCCAGGTCGTCGTGATGCACAACTCACTCACCTGGGGCGGCAGCCTGTCGCTGCTGTCACCCTTCGCGCCCGTCGAGTTCATGAACCGCATCCGCGACGAGCATGTCACCATCGCCTGTGGTGTGCCGACGATGTGGAATGCGATGTTGCAGAACGCATCCGGATATTCGTCAGATGATTTCGTCGACCTGCGACTGGCGTGCTCGGGCGGAGCGTCGATGCCGGGAGAGGTCATTCGTGCGTTCGCCGACAAGTTCGGCTGCGCGATCCTTGAAGGCTACGGCCTCACCGAGACTGCGGGCACCGCGACCTTCCGCGACCTCGACGGCGAACCGAAGGTCGGAACAGTCGGACCGGCGTTGCCGGGCTTCACCATCGAGATCCGCGATCCCGATGGCACACCACTCGCCGCCGACGAGGTCGGTGAGATCTTCCTCAAGGGGCCGACGGTGATGACGGGCTATTGGAACCGCCCCGATGCCACCGCATCCGAGCTCGTCGACGGGTGGCTGCGCACGGGTGACATCGGCGCGATGGACGCCGACGGTGACCTCCGGATCATCGACCGCGCAAAGGATCTCATCATCCGCGGCGGCTACAACGTCTACCCGAGAGAAGTCGAAGAGGTGCTCTACACGCACCCCGACATCGTCGAGGTTGCCGTCATCGGAGTGCCCGACGACCACTACGGCGAGGAGATCGCCGCGGTCATCGCGTTGCGGCCGGACGCCGTGCTCGACACCGATTCGTTCCGCGGCTGGGCGAAAGAACGACTCAGCGCCTACAAGGTCCCGCGGATCGTCCACGTCGTCGATGCACTGCCGAAAGGCGCGACCGGAAAGATCCTCAAGCGCGCGATCGACCGCGACTCGCTGCGCCAACTCAGCTCGACGGGTACTGGTACACCGCAACCTCGATGAAGTTACCGTCGGGAACCTCATCGCCCGACGTCACGAACCGTGCGAGAGGGCCGTCCGGGTGATCAGGCGCGCGACGCCGAACCCGGACGGCGAAGGCCGATCGCGTTGACCCACAGGCGGGTGGCGGTGTCGACCATCGCGTCGACGTCATGCGGCTCGCCACCGACGATGAACGCCTGGTAGGCCATCCGCGACACCATGCCCGACAACGCCGCGGCCGCTGCCGTCGCATCGAGTTCTGGGTCGGCGATGCCTCGTTCCTGCAATTCCTGGATGTGGCGCGCATTGCGTTCGACGAACACGTGGCTCCGCTGGCGCCGCTTCTCACGGAACTCCGCCATCGTCGACGACACCTGCTCGAGCACGAGACGCAGGCCGGCGTTGCGCCGATACGCCTCGAAATAGGCCCGGTTGGCTGCGGCGAGGATCTCGGTGGGGTCGTCGTCGGAACCCGGCTCCACGTGCGGGAAGCCCGGATGCAGCATGTCCTGGTGCGCCTCGGCGAGGACGGCGTCGAGGATCTCTTCCTTGCTGTCGAAGTAGGTGTAGAACGACCCGATCGAGCACTGGGCCTCAGTGGTGATGTCGGTGAGCCGTGAGTCGGCGAATCCGTCGCGCTCGAAGACCGTGCGCGCCGCAGACACCAGAGCGGCCCGCGTTCTCTCTCCGCGAGCGGTCAGGGGTTTGCGCACCGCGCTCGGGGCAGCCGAAACCGACGGCACCTCGAGCGCGGTGTCATGCGCGGCGGTGTCGTCGGTTTCGGTACTCATCTGGGTCTCCTCGGCAATCTCGGGCCTCAGGTCGCTGCCGGCCGGGCGGTCTGATCGATCAACGGTATCCGGTCACGCCAATCCTGCCTCGTCGGCCATCTCGCTCGCCTTGTCGACGAAGCGGTTGACCAACTCTGCGGCAGGGGCGCCGACGACGGCGCGGTTGGTCGGGTCGTCCTGAATTCGACGCACGACTCCCTCGATGATGATGGCGACCTTCCACAACCCCAGCGTCCGCCAGTACTTGAGCGCCTCTGGGTCGCGTCCGGTGATCCGGAGATAGTCGGCTGCCACGTCGGCCGGGGTTGGGAAACCCTCCATGGTCTCTGCGCTGAATCGTCCGGGGATCTCCTCCCCAACCTCAGGCCAGTACGCCAGGGTGCTGCCGATGTCGGCGAGCGGATCACCGAGCGTCGACAGCTCCCAGTCGAGAGCAGCCTGCACGTCGCCGGTCTTCGGGTCGACCATCACGTTGCGGATGTGGAAGTCGCCGTGCACCAACGACGTCTCGTGCTGCTCCGGGACGTTCTCGGCGAGCCTGCGGGTCAGCGAATCCACCTCGGGGATCTCTCGCGTCTTCGAGTTCTCCCACTGCGCGGCCCACCGCTTGAGTTGGCGCTGCGCGTACGGCTTATGGCTGGCGAGATCGGTGAGCCCGGTCGCATCGAGATCGACCGCGTGGATGTGCGCGAGCGTCTCCATCATCGACGTCCCGACGTTACGGCGCGCGGGCAGGGGAAGAAGCTCCGCATTCTCCTTCTTCTCCAGCGAGATCCCGTCGACGAAGTCCATGACGACGACCGGCACCGGAGCCACCGCTTCGTCGGTGCACACGCCGTACACCTCGGGTACGGGCACATCCGTCGGTGCGAGCGCCGACAGAATGCGCGCCTCGCGCGCCACGTCGTGGGCCGACGCGAGCAGGTGCCCGACGGGAGGCCGGCGCAGGACAAAGCGCCGACCCGATCCGTCGGTGAGTAGATACGTCAGGTTCGACTGTCCGCCACCGATTCTCGTCGCCGTGACCTGGCCGTCGAGGCCGATGCCGTTGTCCGACAACCACGTGAGCAAAGCATCGGTATCGACGTCGGGAATGGCGAGATCAGTCACCGATGCACTCACCACCGCGCGGCCAGAGCCTGATCCGAAACGCCTGCAACGGTTTCCGGAACCGGTCCGGTGCGGTACGGGCGCAATTCACGACGCGCGATCGAGCGCTTGTGCACCTCGTCGGGACCGTCGGCGAGTCGCAACGTCCGAATGTGTGCGTAGGCCATGGCGAGGGGGAAGTCGTCGGTCACACCCGCGCCGCCGTGCACCTGGATCGCACGGTCGATGATCTTGAGCGCGACGTTGGGCGCGGCAACCTTGATAGCCGCAATCTCGGTGGCGGCGGCCTTGTTTCCGACGGTGTCCATCATGTCGGCGGCCTTCAGGGTAAGCAGACGCACCATCTCGATGTCGATGCGCGACTCCGCGATCCAGTCCTGGATGTTCGCGCGATCGGCCAGCGGCTCACCATAGGTCACTCGGGACGCGGCACGCGCACACATCAATTCCAGTGCGCGCTCGGCCATTCCGATGGTCCGCATGCAGTGGTGGATGCGGCCGGGTCCCAGGCGAGCCTGTGCGATGGCGAAGCCTTCGCCCTCACCCTTGAGAACGTCGGCCGCGGGCACGCGGACGTTGTCGAAGACAAGTTCTCCGTGGCTCTCTCGATCGACGTATCCGAAGACGGGCAGGTTGCGCACGATGGTGACGCCCGGAGCGTCGGTGGGTACGACCATCATCGACTGCTGCTTGTGCGTCGGCGCGGTCGGGTCGGTCTTGCCCATCACGATGAGCACCTTGCAGTCGGGACGAACCGCGTTGGACGCGAACCACTTACGCCCGTTGAGCACGTACTCGTCGCCGTCACGCACCATCGAGAGCTCGATATTGGTTGCATCCGAACTCGCAACAGCGGGTTCCGTCATGGCGAAGGCCGACGAGATCTCACCGTTGAGCAGCGGCTTGAGGTAGCGCTCCTTGTGCTCGTCGGTACCGAAGAGCGTGAGCACCTCCATGTTGCCCGTGTCGGGTGCGTTGCAGTTGAACACCTCCGACGACCAGACGACGCGACCCATGATCTCGGCGAGCGGCGCGTACTCGAGGTTGCTCAGGCCCGGTCCCCACTCCTTGTGCGGATGGAACAAGTTCCACAGCCCCTCCGCCCGCGCCTTCTCCTTGAGCTGGTCGAGGATCTGCGGGTTGGCGTGCGGATTGTCGAGCTCGCGCATCTGCTGCTCGTACACCGCCTCGTTGGGATAGATGTACTGGTCCATGAAGTCGAGCAGGCGCTGGCGGTATTCCGCTGCGCGCGGCGACATCTCGTACAGACTCATGAAATTCTCCTTGTGGTGTGAGGCTTTCGGAAGAACAGGTGTGTCACGCGTTGGTGAGCTGATCGCGGAGCGTGTTCTGGTACCGACGCATCCCGCGCAACCAGCGGTCATAGTCGGCACCCTTGTTGCGGTACATGTCGAGTACTTCGGGGTGCGGCAGGATCAGGAAATGCTCGTCGGCGATGGCTGCAAGCACTACCTCGGCCACCTCGGACGGCGTGAGCACCCGGCCGGCGGTCTCGACGGCGGCCTGCATCAGCATTTCGTCACTGTTGTCCGGCGACGTCGGCGGACGGAGCAGCGCGGTGTCGACGCCCATCGGGCACAGACAGCTCACCTTGACGCCGTCATCGCCGTAGGTGACGTTGAGCCATTCGGAGAAGGCGACGGCGGCGTGTTTGGTGGTGGAGTAGATGGCCGACCCGAGCTGGGTCAGCAGACCTGCCGCCGACGCCGTCGAGATGAAGTAGCCGTTGCCGCGCTCGACCCATTCGGGAACGAGGCGACGCGCCGCGCGAACGTGCGCGAGCAGGTTGACGTTGAGCGCCACGTCCCAGTCGGCATCCGACGCCGACAGTCCCGGCCGACCTCCGATGCCCGCGTTCGCGACGTAGATGTCGACAGCACCGAACCGGCTCTCCGCAAGCGCGATGGTCGCATCGATGTGCGTCGACGAACCCGCATTCCCGGCCAGCGTCGCCACGTTCTCGCCACTCGGATCAATCTCGGCCGCTGCGCGCTCGAGCGCTTCGTCGTCGAGGTCGGTGGCAACGACCCTGGCCCCACCCGCGACGAGCGCACGCGTGATGGCGGCACCGATACCGCCGGCCGCGCCTGTGACGATCGCAACATTTCCGTCGATGTTCATAGACGAAACCGTACTTGAACCCAATTTCAGGTTCAAGTACGGTGTGGATCTTTTTTCGATTCGGTCTAGGCTCCCCGACCCCGGTCAGCCCAGCATCTTCACCATCGAACTCGAGTCCTCGCCGCTGCGACGAAGGATCACCGCGGAGATCGCGAGTACTGCCAGCGTGAGCGCCAACATCAGCGTTGACATCGCGGCGACCTCCGGGCGAAGCGCGACGCGCACGTTGGAGAACACGTAGACCGGCCACGGCGTGTACCCCGGCTGCTGCACGAACGTCGAGATCACCACGTCGTCGAGACTGAAGGTGAACGCCAGCAGCATGCCCGCGATGATGCCCGGCATGGCCGCCGGCAGGATCACGTGGCGCAGTCGCTCGAGTGGCGGAGCATAGAGATCGGCGGCAGCCTCCTCGAGCGCGGGATCGAGCGACGCGACTCGCGCCCGGACGATGAATGTCACCACGACCATCGACACCACCGCATGCGAGATCACGAGCCGGAAGAGTCCGTTGTTGAACGGGCTCAGGCCACCGTCGACACCGAGGGTGACGTACCACGGCAGGAAGGCGACGGCGTCGGCGATATCGGGGGTGACGAGCGTGACGGTGAGCAACCCCAACAGGCCGATCGACCACCATCGCGGCCGACGCGAGATGCCGATTCCGATACCGGCGAACCCACCGAGCACCGTTGCCAACAGTGCGGAGAGCACGCCCACCTCCAGCGACACCTGCACCGAACGCACGATGGTGTCGTTGGTGACGGCGTCGGAGTACGCGGTGAAGCCGAACGAGTCGAACTGTTGCAGCAGACGGCCGGTGTTGAACGAATAGACCACGATCACCGCGATCGGGAGGAACAGGAACAGGTAGACGATCACCGCCCACGCCTTGATCGCGAAGGTGTACCAATCACGCTGCGTCCGCAGGGGTTTCATCGTCAACGGCGCCAACGGGCCTGACTTCTCCCCCGTCGTATCCACCGCGGGCACGTTGAATACGCGCCTGTCGAGCAGTGTGACGACGGCTCGCACCACCACGCCCGCGATCACCACACAGATGAGCACGACGAGCATCAGCGACACCGTCATCGCCGAACCCAATGCCCAGTTCTGCGCGGTCTCGAACTGCGCGGCGATCATCTGACCCGCCATGGTGCCCTTCGCCCCACCGAGCACCGACGGCGTCACGTAGTCGCCCATCAGCGGGATGAACACCAGGAGCACGCCCGACGCGATACCGGGTGCCGCAAGTGGCAACGTGATCCGGAAGAACGTCGTCCATCGGTTGGCGCCCAGGTCACGGCTGGCCTCCCGGAGCGAGAGTCCGGCCCGGTCCATCGCGACGTAGAGCGGGAAGATCATCAGCGGCAGGTAGTTGTAGACGACGCCGATCTGGACGGCGGCACGCGTGTAGAGGATGCCGAGTTCGCCGAATCCCGCGCTCTGCATCGCGCTCGACAACCAACCCGACGGCGCGAGGGTGATCTGCCAGCCGATCGTGCGGACGAGGAAATTGGTGAAGAAAGGCACGATGATCAACGCGAGATACAACGGTCGACGTCGCGGATTGCTCTTCACCGCAAGCCAATACGCGAAGGGAATGCCGATCAGCAGAGTGAGCAGCACGCCGACGATCGCGATCTGCAGCGTGTTGGTGAAGGTCGAGCGATAGTCCGCGCCGAACGCCTCGCCGTAGTTGTCGAGGGACAGCCGGTCGGTCGCGTAAGTGGTGAACTGGTCGGGCTTGTAACCGAAGCTGTACCAGACGACAAGCGCGAGTGGGATGACGAAGAAGAAGACCAAATACGCCCATGCGGGAAAGGTCAGCCCTCCGGCTCCGAAGAGTCGTTGCCGCAGTGGCGGTTTGGGGGTGTCCGAAGCGGGGTCGGGTTGGTGGTTTCCGGTCTGTGAAGGCGTCAGGATGTCGGTGGTCATCGGGCGCTCCTCGCCTGCATCTGATTGAGGATCTCAGTGCGTTCCTGGGTGGCGGAGTCGACGGTCGCGACGACCAGCCGGTCGACGATCTCGTCCGAGGGGAACAGCAGTTCCGGGTAGGGTAGATCCGCTGCCTTACCCTTCTCTGCCATGCCCTTCACACCCGTCTGATATCCGATGTACTGGAGTTCGCGGAACGACACCTCGGGATCGAGCATGTGGTTGATGAACGCGTACGCGGCCCCCGGATGCTGGGTGCCCCGCACGATCGCGAAGTTGTCGGTGAACAGATTCGCGGTCGGCAACGGATAGACGAATCCCCACCTATCAGGGTCGCTTTCGTTCATCAAGGTCAGCCGGGCGTCGCCGTTCCATGCCTGCAGCAGGCTGTACGAACCGCCGGACACGATGGACGTGATCGACGAGTTGTAGCCCTGGATGGTCGGGGCGAGTTGGTTGACCAAGATGTTGCGCGCGGCCGACAGGCTTTTGGCATCGGTGGTGTTGGGGTCGATGTTCATCGCGCCCATAGCGATCGAGACGACCTCCCACGGGTCTTCGACCACGCTGACCTTGCCCTTGGCAGGCCCCCGCGCGAGACTGATGAAGTCGGCCCACGACGTCGGTGTCTTGTCGGTCAGCGACTTCAAATACATGAAACCCGTTGTGCCCCAGTTCTTACAGGCGCCGTGGCGAGACTGTGGATTCCACGGCGGATTGAAGAACCGCTCTTCCAGATTCGCGAGATTGGGGATGCGGGAGTGGTCGAGTTCGTCGAGGAGTCCGTGCGCGACCATCTGCGGGATGTAGACCCCGGTCGGCACCACGACGTCGTAACCCGAGGTTCCGCGTGCCGCAGCGAGTTTCGCGATCATCTCTTCGTTGGAGCCGAAGGCGTCGACCTGCAGGCGCACCCCGAACTTGTCGCGGTAGGCGTCGAGATCGGCGGGGTCCTCGTAGTCGCCCCAACTGTAGTAGTTCAGCTGACCCTCGACGTCGTCCGAGAGAGGTTTCGACGGTGCGATGGTCTTGTCGCCACCGCACGCCGTCACCGCGAGACCCGCGACCGTGACGCCGATACCGGCCAGAAAGCTCCGTCGGGTGATGCGAGAGACCGCTGCCCTGGGAACGAGCGCGCGCACCGTCGTCGACTCGGTGTCCATGTCGTGCTGAGCTCTCATTTGGTGAACACCCGCGTATCCGCCTGCGAGAACGTGCATGTGACGCGTTGACCCTCATGGAGATCCGGGAAGTTGCGGGTTGCGCCACGTACCAGCACCTCGGTATCCGCGTCGGTGGTGACGACGACCTGGGTGGAGTCGCCGAGGAACGAGACGCCTGCCGCAGTCCCGGAGACGACGTTGTCCGCTGCGTCGATGTCGGACTGTCCCTCGGCGAACCAAATCGCCTCCGGACGGATCGCGACGACGAGATCGCCGCTGAGACCGTCGAGATCGTCTGCGACGGCGAATGGTCCGTCGGTGGTGGGCAGTCGTCCGTCTTTCAGCGCGCCGGTGACGTCGAAGAACGTCTGCTTGCCGACGAAATCGGCGACGAAGCGATTGACCGGCTTGGCATAGATGTCCTTGCCGTCACCGACCTGCGCGACGCGCCCCTCGCTCATGACGACGATGCGGTCGCTCATCGACAACGCCTCCTCCTGGTCGTGCGTCACGAACACGAAGGTGGTGCCCAGATCCTTTTGCAGCAGTTTGAGTTCGATCTGCATCTCCTCGCGAAGCTTTCGGTCGAGTGCACTCATCGGCTCGTCGAGCAGCAGGACGTCGGGCCGGTTGGCGAGCGCTCGTGCGAGCGCGACGCGCTGCTGCTGTCCACCCGACAGCATGGCGGGCTTACGGTCGGCGAACCGCGTCATCTGCACCAGTTCGAGGGCCTCGGCGACACGCTGGCCGATCTCCTTCTTCGCGACTTTGCGTTGCCGCAGACCGAATCCGACGTTTTGCGCGACGGACATGTGCGGGAACAGCGCGTAGGACTGGAACACCGTATTCACGGGTCTACGCTCCGGCGGAACGTTGACGATCGACGCGCCGTCGAGCGTGATCTCGCCCTTCGTCGGACGCTCGAAGCCCGCGAGCATGCGCAGCAGCGTCGTCTTGCCGCAGCCGGAAGGCCCGAGGAGTGAGACGAATTCGCCTGCGGCGACGTCGAGATCGATGTCGGTCACCGCGACGTGGCCGTTGTCGTAGATCTTGGTCACGCCGTGCATCGAGATGGCGCCGCGCTGCGCGGCGCTCACCTCCGTCTGCTTCGTGGCTTCGACTGCGGTCATGGGTTGGTCCTCTCATAAACGATCTCACCGTCGGCGACGGTCAGGTCGGCTCTGGTACGCCAAAGCGAATCTTGTTGCTCTGCAAAGGGATTACGGTCTGCGATGACCAGGTCCGCACGTGCTCCCGGTCGAATGGTCCCGACCTGGCCCCGCCTGTTCAGGTGCGCCGACCCGCTGGTGTACGCGGCGAGAGCCGTGGTCAGGTCGAGGGCTTGTGCGGGGAGAAGGGGTTCGACGTCCTCTCCGGGTGGGATGCGGTTGACCGCAACCGAGATCGCGGCCCAGGGATCGGGGGTGCTCACCGCCCAGTCACTGCCCATCGCGAGTGATGCACCCGACCGTGCGAGCGACCCGAACGGGTAGTGCCACTGATAACGCTCGTCGCCGATCGCGGACCGCACCAACGTCACCATCGAGTCGTCGTTGCACGCCCAGAGCGCCTGCATGTTGACGGTCACGCCGAGTTGAACAAAACGGCCCAGGTCTTCAGGGCGAACCAATTGCAGGTGGGCGATGTGGTGTCGGCCGGCTGTGAGGCCATTCGCGACCCGCGCGGACTCGACAGCATCGAGCGCCGCGGTGACGGCGGCGTCGCCGATCGCGTGGAAGTGGATGTCAAGCCCAGCTGCGTCGCACGCGATGACCGCTTCGGTCAGCACCTTCTGGTCGAAGTAGGTCAGCCCGGTGTCGGCGGGCGCGCACGCGCAGTCGTGACAGTAGGGCTCCGACATCGCGGCGGTGCGGTTCTCCACGACACCGTCGACCATGATCTTCACCGAATGCATGCTCCAACGTCGACCGGCGGTGCTCGCCCGACGTGTCGCGAAGCCCGTGACGACGTCGTCGATGGCCCAGCGGTCGAGGTCTCTCGGCAGCCACGACGCACCGACGACGTCCGCGGTGAGGTCACCCGACTCCTCTGCGGCGGTGTACACCGAGTCGAGGTCGGCCATGCCGGGGTACTCGCCGACGATGGCCTCCTGCCACCCTGTGATGCCGAGCGAGTGGAGGTACTCCTGGGCGGTGAGCAGGCCCGCGTACTGCTCGTCGACGTCGGGCTGCGGCACGAGCCGGGAGACGAGGTCCATCGCGCCCTCGTGCAACGTCCCGGTGGGTGATCCGTCCGCTGCTCGCTCGATGCGCCCGTCCGACGGGTCCGGCGTCGTGGCGTCGATTCCTGCGAGTTCGAGGGCTCGCGTGTTGACCCAGGCGTCGTGGTGATCGCGATTGAGCAGGAACGCAGGTCGGTCGGCGACGACGGCGTCGAGTGCGCTCGCGGTAGGGCAGCCACGATCGAAGTGACTCATCGTCCAGCCTGAGCCGACGATCCACTCCCGGTCGGTGGCGCGTGCGTACGCGGCGATCGCGTCGAGGGTCTGCGAAGCGTCCTCGGCGTCGGTGAGGTCACACGCGTTGCGATCCACGCCCGCTGACAGCGCATGGATGTGAGCATCGGTGAATCCCGGGTGCAGGAGCCGACCATTCAGGTCGACGCGCTCGGCCCACGGGATCTGAGCCACGACACGCTCGACGGCTCCGACTGCGACCACTCGCCCCGAGCGAACGCCGACCGCCATGTCGTAGTGAAGTCGATGCCCGTCGAAGACCGGACCCGAATGGAAAACGGTGTCCGGAAGCGGTACTGCCACGAGCGTTGCGATCCTTCCGTGCCGGCAGCCGGGGCCGACGGCCTCACGACCGACGACTGCGACAAGCTCCCCCAAGCGGTGGATCGACTACCGAAATTCGATGTACTTGCGGAGAATCGTCACTGATTCCGCAGGTTTTCACCATCTGAACGGACGCTTCTTAATCTGCTCGCAACATTTGGTGGCTTACGGTCTGTGGCATGCGCAATGGAGATGTCTCGTTCTGGTATTCGACAATCGATCCCGTCCGGCGTCGTTCGCCCCTTGGCGGAGACCTCGACGCCGACATCGCCATCGTGGGCGGCGGACTCACCGGCCTCTGGTCGGCGTACTACCTGCGCGAGGCGCTTCCGGACGCCCGCATCGTGGTGCTCGAGAAGGAGTTCTGCGGCTTCGGGGCCTCGGGTCGCAACGGGGGGTGGTTGTCGGCGGAGGTTCCTGGCAACCGGTCGCACTACGCCGACATCGCCGCGTCGCGCGGTCGGGACGGCCTCGAGGCGAATCGTCGACTCACCGCCACCATGCGCGCGGGCGTCGACGAGGTACTCGCCCGCGTCGCCGCCGAACACATCGACTGCGACGCCGTGAAGTCGGGCGTGCTGCACATCGCGCGGTGCCCGGCGCAGGAATCGCGACTGCGCGATGAGCTCGATGCCGAGCACCACCTCGATGCGACCGACTGGGAGTACCTCGACGCCGCCGCCCTTGCGGAGCGACTCTCGATCCTTGGTGCGCAGGCCGCGATGTTCTCACCACAGTGCGCTCGGGTGAATCCGATGAAGCTCACGCGCGGCGTGGCCGACGCCGTCGAGCGTCGAGGTGTGACGATTCACGAGGACACCGCCGTCGTCGAGATCCGTCCGCGATCGGTCCGCACCAACCGCGGGACCGTTCGTGCCGAGACCATCCTGGTCTGCCTCGAAGGCTTCACCGCGACCATGCCCGGTCGACGCCGCACACTGCTCCCCCTCAACTCGTCGATGATCGTGACCGAGGTGCTACCCGACGCGATGTGGGACGAGATCGGTTGGAGTGGAAGCGAATTGCTCGGGGAGACCGCTCATGCCTACACCTATTCGCAACGCACCGCCGACGGTCGGATCGCGCTCGGCGGACGCGGCGTCCCCTACCGGTACGGCTCCGGGATCGACCACGACGGCGAAACCCAGGAGCGCACCGCGCAGTCACTGGTCGACGCCCTACACGAGCTCTTCCCCGCGACGGTCGACGTCGGGATCGCACACGCGTGGTGCGGCGTGCTCGGGGTGAGCCGCGACTGGTCGGCGTCGATCGACTTCGACCCGACGACGGGTATCGGCTCGGCGTCCGGCTACGTGGGGTCGGGACTCACGACGACGAATGTCGCCGCCCGCACGCTGCGCGACCTGGTCGTCGGGCAGCGGACAGAACTCACCGACCTGCCGTGGGTCGCGCACCACGCGAAGAAGTGGGAGCCCGAACCCCTGCGCTGGCTGGGGGTCGCGTCGATGTACGGCGCCTACCGCGCCGCAGACCGCCGAGAGCTGGCCTCGACGTCGTCGAAGTCGAATGTCATTGCCCGCGTGGCGGATCGGATCTCCGGGCGGGCGTAGGTGGTCTCGACACGCCGCTCGTTCCTCGCGGCTGCTCGACCAGC
>NZ_LZMO01000107.1:0-3561 GCF_001665715.1 Gordonia sp. 852002-10350_SCH5691597 | reverse complement strand
CACTGCGCGGAGTGGAAGACGTCGCCGTCGAAGTCGTCGAGTCCGGGAATGTCGGGACGGGACGGCTCGCTGAACGGACCCGTCGCGCCGACGAGGACATCAGCGGTGAACGACGATCCGTTGACCGTCAGTCGCCACACCTGCGCGAGGTCGTCCCACGACGCATCGGTGACGTCGTGACCGCACCGGATGTGGGGTGTGACGCCGAAATCCGCAGCGCACCGGGCGATGTACGCCTGGATCTCACGCTGCAACGGATACAGGCGCGTCCAGTCCGGGTTGGGTGCGAACGAAAACGAGTACAGAGCCGACGGGATGTCGCACTGCGCACCGGGATACGTGTTGACCTCCCACGTTCCGCCAACAGCTGCGGCGCGCTCGAACACCACGAGGTCGTCGAATCCGTTCTGCAAGCATCGAATCGCGGCGCCGATGCCGCCGAATCCCGCGCCGATGATCGCCACGTGAAAGTGCCGCCTGGCCGGGTCGTGTCGGGTTGGGGCTTGCTGGACTGAATCGTGCTGGACTGAATCGTGTTTGGCAGGGTGTTGTTGGGCTGAATCGTGCACTGTGTGGTTCCTCCTAGAGGTCGACCACAACGTGGTCGTCTGCTGCGCGCGAGACGCAGATCATCATCGAATCGTCGCGTTCGTCACCGATCAGTACGCGGTCGTGGTGCTCGACGGCGCCGGCGAGCACCCGCACGCGACACGCCCCGCAGAAGCCCTGCTGGCACGAGTAGCGCACGTCGGGTCGCACGCGGCGGATCGCCGCGAGGGCGCTCTCGTCTGCGGCCACATCGACCGAGCCGCCCGAGGCGAAGTCGATCCGGAACGGCCCGCCGTCGACAACCGGTGGCGGACTGAACCTTTCGCTGTGTAGTTCGCGCCCGGGATCGTGCTGCACCACGAGGCGTCGCGTCGCGGCGAGCATGCTCGACGGTCCGCACAGGTAGATCGGCGCGGTGTCGCTGGCACTGCCACTCCCGATGCCCACGCCGAGGAGGTCGGCCATGTCGGGCGGGCCGTCGACGTCGTCGGCGTGAATACGCACCCGGTCGCGATCGAGCGCGAGCAGTTCGTCGAGGAAGGGCATCGTCGCCCGCGACCTGCCGGTGTAGACGAGCTGCCAGTCGAGACCGCGCGCGTGTGCTTCGCGGACCATCGGGAGGATCGGGGTGATGCCGATCCCGCCCGCAACGAAGAGACATCGTGCGGTGGCGGCGAAGTTGAATGCGTTGCGCGGTCCCCGGATCCGCAACTGATCGTCAGCTCGCAGCACATGCATCTCCGCCGAACCGAGCCCGTCGGGTATGCGCCGCACCGCGATTCGATAGGTGGTGGTGTCGGCGGGATCGCCGGTGAGCGAGTAGTGGCGCTGCCGGTCGGACGGGGTGAACACGTCGATGTGTGCGCCGGGACTCCACACGGGCAGGGCTGATCGGTCAGGTCGGGCGAGGGTGACCAGGCGCACCCCGTCGACCGCCTCGACACTCTCGACCACGTCGAGTCGCATGTCGAATCCGACCCGCCGCACCGGATTCGGCCGCGAGAGTCGGTCGGCGAGACGCGCCTGCGCGAACACGCGAGAATAGCCCCGCGCCAACCGGTGGATCTCACGCAGGACCGGCGTCGGATTGTCGACGTCTGTGGTGGGTGGTGGAAGATAGTTCACTGCTCCGCCGCCCGCGCCGCCGGTGAGATCGCCAGGTAGCGAACGGCTTTGTCGATATCGCCCATGCTCGACGGATGGAACCCCGGGCGGAGGTACAGGTAGATCTGCTCGAACAGGAACGAGATTCCGGGAATCATGTGCCGACGTGCCGCAAGCGCGAACGCCACCGGCCACGGGCGGCGTCGAGCGATGGTCGCGTCGTTGCGATAGAGGTACGCCGCAGTCGAAAACCACAGTGCGGCAAGCCCTGTCGAGGCGATCAGTGCGGTGCGCGCACGACGAAAGTAGCCGCCGTCGACGTACTGGAATGCATCGAACGCGACGTTTCGATGCTCGAGTTCTTCCGCACCGTGCCACCGGAGCAAATCGAGCATGGTGGGATCGACGCCGACGTCGTCGAAGGCCGTGTTGTCGAGCAGCCACTCACCCACCACCGCGGTGAAATGCTCTGCTGCCGCGTAGATTCCGAGGCGCTCCGACAGCCACGCCCTGCTCGCGCGGCCGTCGGTGATGCCGTGATCGCCGAAGATCTTCTCGACCGCGAATTCGATGCGTGCCATGACGGGCCCGATCTCGACCCCGTTGGCGATCAGGTACTTTCGGAACCCCTCATGCGACGACGCGTGCGTGGCCTCCTGACCGACGAATCCGACGACCTCCTCCCGTAGTCGAGGGTCGTCGATCAGCACAAGCGCCTGCGCGAACACGTCGGCCATGGCTCGCTCCCCCTCGGGCAGGACGAGGTGCATGACGTTCCAGAAGTGCGTCGCGTACGGCTCGCCGGGGATGTACTCCAGCGGCACTCCGCTCCAGTCGAATCGAACGGGACGAGCGTTGATCGCCAACGCCTCCTCGTCGTACTCGCGTGTGCGCGCCCGGTATGCCTGCTCGTGCGCCTGCTCCTGTGGCTGTGCGTGCGTCACGGACCCTCCTCCTCGTGCCAACTCGGGGCGACGACTACGTGAGTCACGTCACCTCCCTGACGCGAACAGTGAAACACATCTTGCTTCAGTGTTTCAATAGCCGGACGTCGTTTACGCTGACACCATGTCCGTACCCGGTCTGTTCACCGCAGGGGCGGGCGTCGACGCCGCATCCGACCCGATTCTCGACGCCGCGCTCGACGTCTTCGCCGATATCGGGATCCGTCGTGCCACGGTCGACGACATCGCCAAGCGAGCGGGCGTCGGACGTGTCACCGTCTACCGCCGGATCGGCGGGCGCAACGAGGTGCTGACCGCGGTCCTGATCCGCGAGGCAACGCGCCTGTTCGCCGACGTACGCGCCGCAGCCGACGCCGCGGATACCTACGCCGACAGAGTGGTCACCGCATTCGCGACCACGGTGACGACCGTACGAGGCAACCCGGTGTGGAATCGGCTCCTCGAGCTCGAGCCCGCGTCGGTGCTCGAACAGTTGACGCTCAACGGATCGTTCATCCTCGCCGCCGCCGTGGAGGCAACCGCCGACATCCTGCGCACCCCTGACGTCGCGCTCGACGACGACGAGTTGGCGTCACGCGCGGAGATTCTAGTGCGCATCACACATTCCATCCTGCTGACACCCGAGGTGCGCGTGCCGCTGGCGAACTACGACGACGTCGAGAAATTCGCGCGCGACCACCTACTCGCGATCGCCGGCCCGGGCTGAAAGGCCCCCGTGGACCACTGACACGACGTTGCGGCGGAGGCGGTCAGAGCAGTGCGGTGAGCACGCACCACACGATGAATGCCGAGGGAAGCAGCGAGTCGAGGCGATCCATGATCCCGCCGTGTCCCGGCAACAGCGTGCCCATGTCCTTGATGCCGAGGTCGCGTTTGATCTGGGACTCGACCAGATCGCCGAGCGTCGCGCAGACCACGAGAACAGGCCCGAGGATCAGTCCGA